>JAZQSG010000073.1:0-10941 GCA_045630025.1 Acutalibacteraceae bacterium | reverse complement strand
ACGATCCGACTTACTGCAACAATCTCGCCGTCAAGAGCCAAAATGTTTTCAGCCAAATGGCCGCCACGGTTGTAACCGAAAATGCCAATTTTAATTCTTTTCATAATTAATTCCCCCAAGTGATTTTAAACAATTCATCTGCCGGCAATACAACCAACAGCAACACACCGATAAAGGCCAGGATAACCGCGGCAATCTCTTTTTTGCTTGGCTTGTTTTTGCCAAAAAGACTGATTAGGGTAGATACAATCATAGTGCCGCCCGTTACGAAGGGGTACTGTGCCGATGCGGGCAAACTGAGCAAGGATATAAGCAGCAGCCAGTTGCCAACTCGGTTTAATATGCCGGAACCTGCCATTGCAAAAATGCAGGGCAAATTTATTTTGCGCCTTTCCCCTTTTACCACAAGCAGCAAAATAAAAGACAGCACTATTGCTACCAATGCCGTTAAAACCGAATAACCTGCCGAAGATATTTTTTCATAGGGCGCCGCCTGATAAAGTTTAGACAGCACGCCCGACATTCCGTTAAAAACAAATACGCCGGCGTAATAAATTTTGCCCGACTTTTTCTCGCCCTTTTTAATAGTTAGGCAAAGTGCGGCGGCAATAACGGCAAAGCAAACCAGCTTGCCCACCGTTACCCCTTCTTGGTGAAAAAGTATGCCCGACAAAAAAGGCAGGGCCATGCCGCCAAGCATTGAAAACAACGAGTATAGCGACAGATTGATTTTATCCAGCGCCTTGAAGCTGAAAAATGAAAACAGCAAACTGTTTATTGTAACAAGAAAAGCCATTCCCAAAGCAAAAACCGAAAACTCAAATTTTAGTCCGTTAATAATTGCCAGGGCTATAAAACCGAATATTCCGCCGCCAAAGGTCATTACAAGGGTGGCGCGGATGCCGCTGCCGTAATTTTTGCGAAATATATCCTTAAACCAAAACATAAACCCAAACATTACGGTGGAAAGGGTCAGCATTCCGTAGCTTTGTAATTCGGGCATCTTGTTCACCACTCTTTCATTTTGATTTTAACACCCCGATTGCCAAAA
This sequence comes from Acutalibacteraceae bacterium, assembly GCA_045630025.1. Taxonomy (GTDB): domain Bacteria; phylum Bacillota; class Clostridia; order Oscillospirales; family Acutalibacteraceae; genus RGIG2206. The sequence continues at coordinate 9,890 of JAZQSG010000073.1, read as the reverse complement.
CGAAATGGTTTTTTTCTATACAATCATATGTTTTTTCTACTTTACCGTTGCAAATGCGGATATTTAGAGTTAAACTAAAGGTGGTGATTGTATGAATTTTAACAATAATATTTGCAAATTTGTTGACGCAAAAGCTCCCCGTGAGCTTACTACCTATTTATTTGTATATGAAAAAAACGCCCTTGCCGATTCCTCCTTTCGCACCAACAACCACAACGTAATTTATTTTGTCACCAAAGGGAGCGGCAAGCTGATTACCGAAAGCGGTGAAAGACAGCTTGCCCTTGGCAGCATATTTTTCACCTTTAAGCAGGTGCCCTTTAAAATTCAAAACACCGACGGCATTCATTATATGTATATTTCTTTTGACGGCAGCCGCGCAGAGGATTTGTTTGCCCACTTTGGCATATCCCCCGTTAACTGCGTTTTTGAGGGGCACGAGGGCTTGATTGCCTTTTGGGAAAACGCCATAATTCGTGCAGGTGAAAAAAATCTTGACCTTATAAGCGAAAGCGTATTGTATTACACCTTGGGCGAGATGGTGCCCTCTGAGCAAAACGACGAGCTGCGGCTGATAAACGCCATTCTGAAATTTATTGACGAGCATTTTAACGACAATCAGCTTAACCTAAGCACCGTTGCCCGTCACTTTGGTTACAACAGCAAATACGTTTCGCGGCTGTTTAAAAGCGGAATGGGCATCAATTTTTCGGCCTATCTAACCAACGTCCGCATTCAGCACGCCGTATTTTTAATGGACCAGGGTGTTACCTCGGTTAAAAACATAGCGTTTTTATCGGGATATAAAGACCCACTGTATTTTTCCAGCGTTTTTAAAGCAAAAACGGGCAAGTCGCCTAAAGAATATATAAGTAAAGGACATAACTATGATTAATTTACGCACTCAAGGTGTTGCTGACAAAACAGCACGATTTTTTGAAAGCACTCAGCTTGCTGATGAAAAGCTGTGGGCAAAATTTGCCGACGTGTTTCGCCTTCATCCCGACGGCCCGAAAAACGGCTGGAAGGGTGAATTTTGGGGCAAAATGATGCGTGGCGCATGCCTTGTTTATGAATACACCCGCAGCGACGCCCTTTACAATCGGCTGACCCAATCGGTTGAGGATATTTTGACCACCGCCGACGGTGACGGACGCGTATCAAGCTATCCCCGGGAATCGGAATTTGTGGCTTGGGATATTTGGTGCAGAAAATACGTTATTTTGGCTATGGAATATTATCTTGATATATGCCGTGACGAGCAGCTTAAGGCGCGCATAATCAGCTTTATAAAGGGCTGTGCCGACTACGTTTTGCTTTACGTGGGCGAAGGCAAGCAACCCATTACCCACACCTCCGACTTTTGGTATGGGCTCAACTCATCCTCAATTTTAGAGCCGATGGTTAAGCTTTTTAACCTGACGGGGGATAAAAAATATCTGAATTTTGCAACTCAAATCGTTAACGAGGGAGGCGCAAAAGGCATTAATATTTTTAAGATGGCCTATGAAAACAAGCTTTACCCCTATCAATACGGCGTTTCAAAGGCCTATGAGATGATGTCTTGCTTTGAGGGACTGCTGGAATACTATTACGCAACCGATATTGCCTGGTGCAAAGAGGCGGTGGTAAACTTTACTAAAAGCGTAATTGACACCGAGCTGTCAATTATCGGCTGCAGCGGCATCACCCACGAGCTGTTTGATTTTACCGCCGCCCGCCAGACGGTGCGCCAGGAGGAGGTTTTGCAGGAAACCTGCGTTACCGTTACCTGGATGAAGCTTTGCTCACGGGTTTTGGAGCTGACCGGTGACCCTCGCTATGCCGATTGTATGGAGCAATCCTTTTACAACGCCTATTTGGGCGCTATCAACACCCAAGGCAAGCTGTGCCCCTATGCACGAACGGAAGATAAAAACGCACAGGATACCTTTTTGCCCGTAGATAGCTACAGTCCCCTTTTGTCATCAAGGCGGGGGCTTGTAATCGGGGGTTTTCAACTATTGCCCGATCGCAGCTATTACGGCTGCTGCGCCTGCATTTCATCGGCAGGGGTGGGCGTGTTTTTGAAAAATATGATAACCGCAGACGACAACGGCATAACCATCAACTTTTTTGAAGAAGGGTGCGCCCGACTGACCTGTAAGGGGGCTGACGTAACCGTTACCCAAACCACCAACTATCCCGTTGAGGGTAAGGTAACCGTGACCGTCAAGACCGACCGATCCGTGGATTTTGTGCTGAAAATCAGAACCCCCGAATGGGCGGGCGGCAAGGGCTATGCCGAATACAAAAAAACCTGGTCAGAGGATGAAATCACCCTTGATTTTGATACCTCGTTGCGTGTGCAGACCCCCATCAAATGGAACGAAACGGTGGTTTACACCGACCTTAGCAATCCCCCCGAGGGCACCTACGTTGCCGCTCCTGTAAAGGTGTGTCATCAGCCCGAAAACGACAACTACGTGGCGCTTATGAAAGGGCCTCTCACCTTGGCGGCAGATTCTCGCTGCGGCAGGGCGGCAAGCGGCGTATTTGATTTTGAGCCCGTTGGCGTTGTGTGCACCGATAACGAGATTGCACCCCAAGAGCCCTGCCTTTTAAAAATGAAGTTTACCGATAACAACGGGGATGAATTTTACCTGGTTGACTATGCCTCGGCAGGCAAGGATTGGCAAAGCGAAATTGCCGCCTGGCTTAAAACCAAAGCATAAAATTTATCCTTGACTTGCGGTTGAATTTGTGTTATTATGTTCTCTGCCTGTAAATCTAATATGCAGGTCCCCTTACTCTCAGTAGAGGGTCTAATGTCCATAAGGAGGTGCAACAGAATGGCAATCAGCAATGCTTACGAGGTTGTTATGGTTTTTTCTGTTAAACAAGGTGAAGAGGCAACTGCCGCTCTTGTTGAGAAATTCAAGACCATGATTACCGACAATGCTACTGACGTTTCCGTTGACGAGTGGGGCAAGCGCAGACTTGCATACCTCATCAACAAAGAGTCAGAGGGCTACTACGTGTTGGTTAACTTTACCGCCGACACCGAGTTCCCCGCAGAGCTTGACCGTGTTCTCGGTATTACCGACGGTGTTCTGCGTTCTATGATCATCAAAAAGTAAGAAAGGTGGTTTAACTATGCTTAACCGTGCTATTGTTATGGGTCGCTTGACCGATAATCCCGAGCTCAGGCATACTTCAAGCAACATACCCGTTACCACCTTCACCCTGGCTGTTGAGCGCAATTTTCGCTCTGGTGACGAACGCGTAACCGACTTCCTTGATATAGTCGCTTGGCGCAACACCGCAGAATTTGCCAGCAAGTATTTTACCAAGGGTATGCAGGTGGCTGTTGAGGGCTCCATTCAGGTGCGCTCATACACCGACCGTGACGGCAACAAGCGCCGTGCATGGGAAATTGTTGCAGATCAGGTTTATTTTGCCGATTCAAAGCGTGACGGTGCCGCTCCTGCAGGCCGCAGTGAAGCCGCCGCCCCCTCAATCAGCAATGCCGATTCGTCTGACTTTACCGAGTTTGACGGCGGCGATGATTTGCCCTTTTAATTAAAAACCCCGGGCAACCCACACAGGTTGTCTTACTATTATTTCGAAAAGGAGGCTTTCCGCTATGGAGAAGACCGAAAAGATGGACAGACCCATGCGCGCCCGCAAAGGCCGCAGAAAGGTTTGCAATTTTTGCGTTGACCGCGTAGAGGCCATTGACTATAAGGATATTGCCCGTCTTCGCAAATACATTTCTGAAAGAGGCAAGATCCTCTCTCGCAGAGCTACCGGCACCTGCGCACGTCATCAGCGTGCACTTACCGTTGCTATCAAGCGCGCTCGTATGATCGCTCTGCTTCCCTACTCTTGCGATTGATAAAAAGCAAAAACATCCTGCAAAAGGGAGTTGCGGATAGGGATAATTCGCCTAAAAAAGCAAATTTTTGCAGCTTAATACGTTAAAAAGCCACGGTACGCGTCAGCGTTACCGTGGCTTTTTGCCTTTTATTCTACTAAAAATTTATCTTTTTTAGGTGCTTGCAGTTTTGTAACTAGGAATTTCGCTTCAGCATAAGTCTTTTGACTGCAGTAATACTTTGTGTCTTACAAAGGAAAAAGACGCAATGATGATGTGAAATTCGGTTCCAAAACCGATTTCGTCCCTAACCGCAACTCCCGGATGTTTTTTATTTTTTAAAGAGGTTTGTTATTATCAGTCAAACCTAAAATATAGTCAGTAGAAGTTTTATAGTATTTAGCAAGCTTCACAACAAATCGGGTAGGTATTTCTCTTTTCCCGGTTTCATAGTTGCTGTAAACCCTTTGATCGATTCCAAGCAAATCAGCAACTTGCTTTTGTACCAAATCGTTATCTTCCCGTAAATCCCTCAACCTTGAGTAGTACATATCCCCTCACCTCTTGATTTCAGTATATGTACTATCAAAAAATAGTATTGATTTTACTATCGTCTGATAGTAAAATACCCTTGAGGTGATTGGCTTGACAAAAAGAATTCTTGTTGCCGGTTGCAGAAGCTACAACAATTATGAAGATGCTAAAATATTTATTGAAAAGAGTATCAGCAAATTAAAAGAAGAACATACAATAATTTTTGTTTCGGGTTATTGCAAAGGTGCGGATATGCTGGGTGAAAAATACGCACTCGAAAATCATTACAAAATAGAACGATATCCGGCAAACTGGGCAGTTTTCGGCAAAGCTGCAGGCCCCAAAAGAAACAAGCTAATGGCAGAGGTTGCAGACTATGTTATTTGCTTTTGGGACGGCAGCAGTAAAGGAACAAAATCTCTGATTAATTATGTTGATAAATTAAACAAACCTCTATTCATAAAGTACATATAAGCAGTTTTAAATCTTGCTTTTAGTTTCTCTTTTTGTTGACTATCCGGCAACAGTTATGTATAATTACAGTATACACCAGTCAAAAATAGTATGAAGGGATGCTGTGTATGAGCTATTTTAAAATAACAGACGATATCGCCTACGTCGGCGTTAACGACCATAAAATTGACCTTTTTGAAGGTCAGTACGACGTGCCCAACGGCATGGCCTACAACTCTTACGTTATTATGGATGAAAAAATCGCCGTTATGGACTCGGTTGGCGACGGCTTTACCCACGAGTGGCTTGATAATATTGGCGAGGTGCTTGGGGATAAGCAGCCCGATTATCTTATCGTTCAACATATGGAGCCCGACCATTCGGCCAACATCGTTTCGTTTTTAAAGACCTATCCCAACGCAAAGGTAGTGGGCAACGCCAAAACCTTTGCCATGATCGGTCAGTTTTTTGGCGATACCTTTGACGACCGCCAGGTGGTTGTTACCGATGCCGACACCCTCTCTTTGGGCAAGCATATGCTTTGCTTTATTTTTGCCCCCATGGTGCACTGGCCAGAGGTTATGGTTACCTATGACGTAGCCGACAAGGTGCTGTTTTCTGCCGACGGCTTTGGCAAATTCGGCGCCCTTGACGTTGACGAGGATTGGGCATGCGAGGCGCGCAGATACTACTTTGGCATTGTGGGCAAATATGGTGCCCAGGTGCAGGCGCTGCTTAAAAAGGCAAAGGGTCTGCCCATTACCACCATATGCCCCCTTCACGGCCCCGTGCTGAATGAAAATCTTGAATATTATATGGGGCTTTACGACACCTGGTCATCCTACGGTACCGAAAGCGAGGGCATTATGATTGCCTATACCTCGGTTTACGGCAACACCAAAAAGGCCGCGCTTATGCTTGCCGACACCCTGCGTGAAAAGGGTTGCCCCAAGGTGGTTGTAAGCGACCTTGCCCGTTCGGATATGGCCGAAAACGTTGAGGATGCCTTCCGCTACGGCAAAATCGTTTTTGCCACCACCACCTACGACGGCGGCATATTCCCCTTTATGTATGACTTTTTGCACCGCCTTGTAGAGCGCAACTTCCAAAACAAGCTGATTGGCTTTATCGAAAACGGTAGCTGGGCCCCCATTGCCGCCAAAAAGATGCGCACTATGCTTGAGGGCTGCAAAAATCTCAGCTTTACCGACACCGTTGTAACCCTTAAATCGGCAATGACCGCCAAAAACAAAGAGCAGATTGCCGCTTTGGCCGACGAGCTGTGCAACGGCTATTCTGTTGCAGCTGCTCCTGCCTCTGACCCCTCTGCTTTATACAGCATTGGTTACGGACTTTACGTTGTAACCACCAACGACGGCAACAAGGATAACGGCCTTATTCTTAACACCGTTACACAGGTTAGCGACAACCCCACGCGCATTGCCGTGTGCATAAACAAGCAAAACTATTCATATAATACCATTTGCAAAACGGGCATTTTAAATGTTAACTGCCTTACGGTAGACGCGCCCTTCTCGGTGTTTGAGCGTTTTGGCTTCCAAAGCGGCAGAAATATCAACAAGTTTGAGGGTATGCCCTTCAGCCGCTCATCCAACGGATTGGCCGTGCTGAACGAAAACATCAACGCCTGCATCTCTCTTGAGGTGGTTGAGCAGGTGGATATGGGCTCACACGGTATGTTTATTTGCACCGTAACACAATCACAAAAATTCTCGGGCGCAGAAACTATGACCTATGGCTATTACCACGCCAACGTTAAGCCCCACCCCCAAACCGACGGCAAAAAGGGTTGGGCGTGCAAAATCTGCGGATACGTATACGAAGGCGATAATCTGCCCGACGACTATGTTTGCCCCCTTTGCAAGCATGGCGCCGAAGATTTTGAACCCATAAACTAACCGAAAGGAGGATTAGCTGTGAAATACACTTGCGATGTATGCGGTTGGGAATACGACGAGACCGTTGGTGCTCCCGATCAAGGTATTGAGCCGGGCACCAAATTTGAAGATCTGCCCGACGACTTCGTTTGTCCCCTTTGCGGTGTGGACAAAAGCATGTTCAGCAAAGCTGAATAATCTTAAAGCGGTTGCGCCCGTGGCGCGACCGCTTTTTGTGTTAAATTAACCAAATACCGCCCCTCTTTTTTGTAACAAAACATTATTGTTTGAAAATGACCGTTGTTATATAATTATTATGTTAAAGGGGCTTTTCTTTTTAAACTTGTGTTAAAGGGTTGATTTTATGAGTGATGCTTGGCAACAGCTTAAGGCGGAGTGTCTATCTTGCACCGCCTGCGACCTTTGCAAAGGCCGCACCAACGTGGTTTTTGGCGTAGGTGACCCCAACTCTAAGGTTATGTTTGTGGGCGAGGGCCCCGGCGAAAAAGAGGATTTGGCGGGCGAGCCCTTCGTTGGCCCTGCCGGCCAGCTGCTAGACCGTTACCTTGAGGCAATAGGTCTTAGCCGCCAAAAGGTTTATATTGCCAATATGGTAAAATGCCGTCCCCCTGCCAATCGCGACCCCAAGGATGAAGAAATTGACCGCTGTATAGATTTTTTGCGGCAGCAAACCCGTCTTGTTGCGCCAAAAATCATTGTTTGCCTGGGCAGAATATCCGCCTGCCGTATGATTGATAAGGATTTTAAGGTTACTCGACAGCACGGCGAGTGGATTAAAAAGGGCAGCTTTTGGATGATGGGCACCTATCACCCCGCCGCCTTGCTGCGCAACCCCAACCAAAAACCCGATGCGCTGCTTGACTTTATTGCCCTGCGCGAAAAAATGCGTGAGCTGGGCATTTGGTCAGGTGAAATTTAAGAGCTCAAAAAAGTTGACATCCACCACCGATTGTGATACAATACCTCCTGTGCCTTAACGGGCACAGATATTTGGAGATGTACCCAAGTGGTTGAAGGGTCCGCACTCGAAACATAGTCGGGTCTGTCACGCACTACTCTTTGAAACTCCGCTGTTTATCGGCGTTTACGCCACGTGCAACTGCACTTTCAGAAATCTGCATCTCGCAGTTTTCTCGCAATTTAGGTATTAGGCTAAAGCCTTTACAATTTTATATGGAGACGTATCGAAGTGGTCATAACGGGGCTGACTCGAAATCAGTTAGGGAGCAATCCCCCGCGAGTTCGAATCTCGCCGTCTCCGCCAACGCGGCTCTGCCGCACATGGAGCCGCAAGGGAAACCTTGCGGCTTAATTCATTACAGAAGAAGGAGTTCTAAATATGTCTTTCAAAAGTGATATTCCAAATTACAAATCATACAACGAAGATAAATACCATATGAAAACTGTTCCAAATGCAATATGGTCTGAATTAGAGGGTTTGATAAGAAGATATTCGGATGATGCTGTGCAATTAAAAGGATATTTGAACAAATTTTCTGAAATCATTCCTTGTGAACAAACGACAAATTGGGGATGGGATTTTTTAGCCAATGACATTAGCGATTTTGTCTATGCAATAAAAAGGAAGGTGGACAACGGTCGCTTTGATGTTTTTATGGATTGTATAGCCGCATTAATCAATGGCGTTGTAGGTCGAGATGAGGAAATTAATGAGTTTTTCGAAGAACATAAAATTGGATATTATTGTTTTATTGACACTTTTAATCTTCGTGTGCATTGGTGCGTAAAGGATGATTCTGACATAGTGGATGAAATGTCGGCAACAAAAGCTATAGTTAAATCCGCATCTCAACAAGCTTATGATGAATTCGAAAATGCTATAATATCATTACAGCATGCAACCAATGAACGTTCGCGAAAAGATGCAGTTCGAAGTTGCGTAAGTGCAATGGAAGCAGTAATAAAAGCCTATGGTAATGATGACGAAATTGGTAACGCTACTAAGAATCTTCGTGCCGAACAAATATGGGGGCTCGAAGATATTGTCAAGGAAGGCAATTCCATTTTCAACTCTATGCATCGATTTTATCCCGATCTAAGGCATGGTTCGACAGAAGTTAGCACAATGCCGATAGAGGAGGCAGAATATTGGATTGGAAGAATATCAAATTATCTTAAATACATGCAGAAAATGGCCAATAAAAATGGTCGTGATTAGAAATGCAGTACTTGCTCTTCTGATTTTTATTAAATACTGTGGCTGAACCCGATTGGGTTCAGCCTTTTTGTTATCCCAAGGCACTTCCTATTGCCATCGCACTTGCTTTCTTGCTCTCACTATCGATGTGGCTGTAAATGTTGGCGGTAGTTCCCATATCGCTGTGACCGAGCCAGTCCTGAATCATTTTCATCGGCACACCGTTTGCGAGGAGTAGCGATGCGCAACTGTGCCGCAGGTCATGAAAGCGTACAGGTTTTAACCCCTTTTCTTTCAGCACCACTTTGAAATGGTCGGTCACGTAGTTTGGTTTTATCAGTTCACCGATTGCATCTACACAGATGTAGTCGGTATATTTTTTACAGTAACCTCGGCGCATTACCCGCATCATTTCTTCTTGCTTTTCTTTTTCGGCAAGGAGAACTTCTTCACCTGAGGTATCAGAGGCAGTGTGCGGTAGGAAGATTTCGTTTTCATAACGTCCATTCCAACTACGCCTTTGTCGTTCTGCACCACTTTGTGATTGACACTGACAGTCTTGTTTTCAAAGTCCACCGCAGACCATTTCAGTCCAAGCACTTCGCTACGGCGTAATCCATAGTAAGCGGCAAGGAAGATGACGATGTGTATCGGGTCGTTTACTGTTTTGTCAAGTAACTCTTTCAACTCACGGGCGTTATAATATTTGCCGATGTACTGTTGCGCCTTAGGCCTGTCGGCTTGCTCAACGGGATTGCTCGGTATGATTCACCGCTTGACCGCCGACTTGAAAGCCAGATGCAACAGAGCATGGTGGCGTTGCGCGGTCGTACCTTTGAGTCCGTCATTACGGATGCGGATATAGTAACCATTGATTTCATCACCCGTAATATCTTTGACCTTGAGGTCACCACACTCACGGAAGAACGGAACCATACGCGACTGTATCATCAGCTTGTAGCCTTCGTAG
>JAZQSG010000072.1:0-11617 GCA_045630025.1 Acutalibacteraceae bacterium | reverse complement strand
ATTTATAATGGTTATGGTTAGTCGAAACAAACTTGTTTCGACACAAAATCTTTGATTTTGCGGCAAATTTTCTTTGAAAATTTGTCCATATCAATTGCAATGAATGTTGTGCAAAATTAAATCATAGAATTTAATTTTGCTATATCCACTTAAAAAGTGGCTTGTCGAAGCGCTTTCAAGCGTTTCGACAAACAACATTCATTATAATAGCACTCTGCTTTTGTTATGTCAAGCAAGTAGAAAAAAACGACCTGCAGATAAACTGCAGGTCGCATTGCGTTTTATTAACCAACGATACCGGTACGCTCAACTGACTGAACGAAATAGCGCTGAAGAATGATGTACATAATCAGCATAGGAAGAACGAACAAAAGTGCGCCTGCCATAACCTTAGGAGTCAAGTTGAAGTAGTCGTTACCGCCGCCCAAGTCACCACGCAGGTTGGACAAGGCCTTTGCCAGGGTTCGTTTGCGAGAAATGAACTGGCTGGTGTAGAAGGTGTCGTTCCAATACCATACGATAGAGAAAAGGAATACGGTCAGGTAAGAGCCCGATGCATTGGGAACCATAATTCGATAGAAGGTTTTGAAGAAGCCTGCGCCGTCAACCATTGCCGCCTCTTCAATTTCAACGGGAATGTTGCGGAAGAACTGACGGAAGATGTAGACGTAAAGTCCGCTTCTAAGGCCTGTTGCGGTAAGAGCGGGCAACCAGAATACAAGCCAGCTATCGATAAGGTTTACAGTCCAGAACTCAGGCATGCTCTTGCCGGCAATCATTTCAACAATGGGTGCGATAATGGGTATGGAGAACTCTTTGTACTGGAAGTACAAGGGAATGGTAATGGTTGCGCTGGGAACGATAAGGGTAAGCATAACCAATACAAACCACAAGCCGCTTGAGCGGAACTTAAAGCGAGCAAAGCCATAACCAACCATTGAGCAGGATATAAGCTGAAGAACAGTACTTACCATACTCATAACCAAAGTGGTTACAAAAGCGGTATCATATCGCATGGTTTTGAATGCGGTTTGGAACTGAGCAAAGGTAAAGGTTTTAGGAATCCAAATAACTGAAGGGTCCATAACCTGATTGGTAGGACGAACAGCCATTGATACCATATAAAGTATTGGGTAAACAAGGATGTAAGAAAGGCCGATCAGCATTACAAATCTTACAAGTTTCCAAATAAGTGTACCGACTTCGGTAGCAATAATCTTTTTGTTCATTGTAACGTGACTCCTTTCTTATTTATTTGTCTGGTAGAATACCAAGCGGTTACCAATCAAGAACACAATACCAACGATAACAAGCAAGATGATAAAGAAGAACCATGCCATCAAACTGGCCTTTGAATAGTTCAAATGGCTGAATGCGGTAGAGTTAATGTAACTCATAACTGCATTGTCTTTACCTGTAATAGAGTCGATGATTGTGTAAATGACGTTAACCAAAATGATGGGTGATACGTTGGGGAAGGTAACCTTCCAGAAAATTTCCCAACCTGTTGCACCTTCAATTTTAGCAGCTTCGTAAAGCTGGGGTGATACGCCCTGCAATGCAGCAAGGAAAAGCAATATCTGCACACCGCACTTCCACAACGTGTCGAAGATTTGGTTAACTATGCTTATAAAGCCCTCGATGAAGCTTTCGGGTAGGTTCATACCCTCAAGAATTTCAACCATACCTGCCGCCTGGAAAACGGTGGAGGATGCCTCACTATCCATATTGCTGTAGAAGGTGTCGCCCTTGATGATAGAGATAACTACACCTGAGGTAACAACAACGGGCATGAAGAAGATTGCACGGGCAATCAAACGGCCACGGAATTCTTGGTTAAGAATGATGGCCAAGAACAGTGAGAAAATAACAACAACGGGAACGGTATAAAGCATGCTGACCAAGGTTTTACCAAGATCTACCCAGAAGTCTGATTCTTCACCAAACAGCTGTTGATAGTTGGCAAAGCCAACGGGCTCAAGACTTACACCGCCGCCCTTTGCGGGCTGCATATTTTGGAAGGTGTAATACAAAGAGGTTGCAAGGGGTTGCAGATAGAAGCAGCAGAAGCCGATTATGAAGGGCAGAACAAATGCGAAACCTGCTCTGGCTCTGCGCTGTTGCTCGGTAAGAATTTTCTTACTTCTTTTGGCTTTCATTATTCAACCCCTCCTTCCGTAGCTTGTGTTGCTGTTTTTTGGGCGTATTCGCCGACGGTCATAACAAGGTAGCCGCCTGCAGAAACGGTTGCGTCGCCCAATGCATAATCCTTTTCACCGTAGTTTACAAGAACCACTCTTTCGCCACCATAAACGGTTGCACGAACGTCGTTAGTAATTATATCGTGGTCAGTAATCTGCTTGTCGCAGTAGCCGTTGAGAACACTTGCCAAAAGCTTATAGTCTTTTGCGGCTGTATCTGCCCAAGTTTTGTACTGGCTGCTGTAAATGTAGTTGTAACGGGTGTTAAGGAATACTGCGCTTTCTGAATCGGTAAGCACGTAATAGGGTGCTGCACCGGTCTCAAGCTGACGGAGCAGCTGAGTTTTGGTATCAAAGGTAAGGTTGTGAGCGGTCTCTGTATAAGTTACAAGGCCGTGCAATGCAAGCTGTGCAAAGGGCACGTCGGTAAAGGTCATCTCATAACCATTGCAGTACATGGGCAAACCGGCGATAACATCAGCACTTACAAAGCTGTATGAGTTACCGGTATCAACCATTACTTTACCGTCTTTGCCTACGTTATTTTTGATGTTAGCAAGTGCAGCAGTCATCATAGTGCTGGTTTGCTGAGCGTCAGCAAAGCTGTCGTGAGAGTTGTTAAAGTCAGAGTAGTTGTTTTTAGCAAGTGAACCTGCTGCAATACCCTTAATGGCTTTAAGCTCGTCATAATCGGCAAAGAATTTATTAATCTGACCCTCGAAGAGAGAGGGCTTGCACAGATAGTAGGTATAGTCGCTGGGCATACCGGTGCTGCGCAAATAGATAGCTTGCTCTGCGTGGTTGTTAAGGATGTTACGAATTGAGAACTTATTGGGCTTGCCCTTAATAATCTCAACAACCTCGAGCTCGAGGTAGGTTGTGCCGCCTTGAGACTCAATATACTTATTGAGCTCTAACAGCTCATCCTTGCTGCCAAGCAGGGACTCGTGCTTTGCGTTAGCTGTTAATCCGTTATCGGCACCGCCCTTTGTCCAGCCGGTGTAACGCAGGTTGATGTTTTTAATATCCTTCTTGTTAAGATATTCAACCATTGTTTGGGCCTGGCTGAAGGTGGTAGAGGTTTTGGTAACGTCAGTTACAAAGCCCATAACCGATTCGGTCTTTTGGAAAGCACCCATTGTTTCGAGATAGAAGGGCAGGTCTTCGGATACGGTTGAGCCAACACCCTTTTCGACAAGGTACTCACGGTAGGATTTTGCCATACCAACGTAATCAGCATCATCACCGGTGCTTGTGTAGAAGCGAACGGTAGCATTATCCAAATCGGTATGCTCAAGAGTTACCTGCTCATAATCCTGAATGTTCCAGGCGTTCTTGGTGGTAAATACGTCGGTTTTGTTATAAAGGAACTCAACGTAAGCGGTGGTGAAGGGGAAGCTTTCACGGGCGCTTACTGCCTTAATCATAGAGGATGCATCGCCGCTTTCAATTACGCCGAGCCATGCTCTATCCCCTGCCTTGGTGCCAACGATGGGAAGAACGGTGGTTTCGCTGCGACCAAGCTTAAGGGTGGTGTTGAGTGCGCTGTCACGGCCGTAAACGTAGGTGCTGTAATACTTAACACCGCCGTCAAGAGCCAGATAGCTGTTTTCCATCAAAGCGCCGCTTCCGTCGGGAAGAAGCACGTATCCCTCTTCACCGTAAAGAGCACAACCGTAGTAAGGCATTACCGAAATGCTGAGAATGTGGCTTTCGCTCTTTTTATCAACCTTGATTTTGTTCATCTCAACGCTAACGTCGAAATGGTTGTCTTTAATGGTGTAGGTGATGGGAAGGGTAAATCCGCGACCCTTTGAAGCGTCGGGGAATTCGTAGGTGATACGAACGCCGTTAGCAAGCTTTTCAACCTTATAGTCGCCGCTGATAATAGCATCTGCAGTAAGGCATCTTTGAGCAACCTTGCTCTTATCCTGATAGTTGAGGATAGCCGATGACAATACTTCGTTGCGGGTAGACTCGTTTTCAATAGAGGTTACCTCGGCGGGAGCTGAATAGGTTACAACGCCTGACTTAACGTCTTTAACAGCGAAAACTATGTACTTTTTAGCTTTTTCAAGCATATAAAGCTCGGTAGTTTTGCTGCCTGCAATCTTTTTGAATTCGTCAAGACCCTCGTAAAGGGGTGCTACATCTGTTTTTAAATCGCCATCGCCGTCGCTGCCGATTGTGCCGGTATCAACGGGAGGAGTCTCTTCGTTATCGGCAAAAACCATAACGGAGCCGGATGCGATTACCATTGCAAGAATGGACAGTGCTGTAACGAATAAAAGTAATAATTTCTTTTTCATTTTACATCACTCCATCCTTTAAGTAGTAAACCTGAACACGAGTTCTTGGTAGATTGTTGTTCCGAAATTGTAAATTTCCAGGAACAAGCTGAACATAAGAATCATCAAAAGCAACAGAACCAAAACGCCGAAAACGGTAAGAACCATTGAGAAAATGCTTTTACCGAAGGTGTATTGGTGCACCGTTGTGTTTGCAATAAAGAGCAACAACACCATCCAACCGAATGCGATTGTTTCAACAATGCCGATGAACGCGCCCTCTTCAATGGTGGTTACCTTTGAGATAATAGCCAAGGGAACGATGGTCATTACCTGAGGCATTACTGAGTAGCAGCTGCAAATCCAAATTTCTTTGAACCAGCCCTCACCATCCATAAGTGTGCATATAGCCCAGTTGGATATGCTCCACAAAACGATGATTGCGCTTGTGCTCATAAACAGGTTGAAGAACTCAAGGTCTTCAACACGGTTTTGATTGAACTGGAAGCCGGTTTCCAAGAATGAAAACACAGCACTGAAGGTCCACAGAAAGAGTACGATAACAGACAGCAGAACTGAACCGCGCTTTTCATACTTAATTTCTGTGAAGGCCTGTACAGGGTGGGTAAGCACTCTGAAGGGCCAAATTATTTTTTGCCAATCCCACTTTTTGGGGTTCAGCTTTTCGGGGCTGAACTTGAACGAGGCCTTTTTGGAATATTTAATTATGTTTGCAATAGTGCCCATTATTCAACCCCTCCTTAACTAAATTTAATGCGCTTCTTTTTGCGCTTAATGCCAAGACACCTCTGAATGAATCTGAAGATAAGCATAAACACTACGCAAACTGCAACAACTACAGGGATAAGCCACATATAGTTTTCGCGCAAATACTCTTTGCGGTATTCTTGCAATGCCAATGAATATGAAGTTCTGTCTTGACCTTCCTTGAGCCAGTAAAGTGACTCTTCGTACTTCTTTTGCTCACGCAGTGACTTACCGATAGCGGCGTATCCGCGAGCAAAGTTAGCGTCGTATTTAAGAACGTTTCTCCAATAGGATTCGCCCTCTACGTAACGTCCGTCGGTATAGAACTTGTTTGCCTCAAGCAGCATAGCCATATACTCGGTGGGACGGTAGGTAACGATTACGCCGCGGGCAGCATCCATAACAAGGTAGCGATCGCCCAAACGGTCGATAGCAGTTGCAGAAGAAACGGAGCCCTCTACCGCATTACCTGTTGACTTGAAACCGAATGCGGTAAGAAGCATACAGGATTGGTCGTAAAGATAAACACGGTTTCTCTCAACGTCCATACAAGCGATGATGCCGTTTTCATCAACAACTATATCTTCAAGACGGGTATCGGATGATACGCGGGTACCGCCTGCAACGTGAGAACCTGTATCACGGTCACCGAAAACAACCTTTACCAATGCGTTTACGTCGGCGTTAAGGGTGTTTTCGCCTGCTGCGTTAAGTTTTCTTACGCGAAGCTCTTTTTCAACGGTAGCAGTTGCGGTGGTGGTGTAAATGAAGCCCTCTTCGTCAATGTACATATTAGACATTTCGGTAGGAACGGCCTTCAAACGACCTTCGGTTGCTTTACGTGAGAAGATCTTTTTGATGGTCTGCTCAACAAGCAACTTCCAGGTAAGAACAACCTTGTTTGCACCGTAGAAGGTATCAAACTCTGCGCTGTCATACTTATAAACTATAATACCGTCCAGCACGCCGTATGCCTGCAGGTAAAGGTAGTTGGAATCGTCAACTACTACGCTGAGGGGCTGGAAGTCTTTAATATTGGTAACCGAGCTTTCGGGACGAACGTATTTGCGAATGATGTTGCCATCCATATCGGCACAAAGTACGTATCCGTCTTTACGCTCGCCACCATCTTTATCTTTTACAGTGATGTTGCAGCAAACGAACATCTCGTCCTTACCGGTTTCCTTGTTGTGACGAACAAACAAGCCCTGGGGTGAAGGAATAGGTTGCTTGGTGCCATCCTCTGCAGTGAAGGTGGTGTATTCGCGTACAAATTTATAATCGGTATCGAGCACGACAATTCGACCGTAGGTGGTGCTGTTTGATGCCTTTTCGTCTACCTTAACGTCGCCAAGGCTTTCAACCTTTACACCTGAACTGTCGGTTATCCAAATTTCTTTGTTGTCGAATACGAACATATCTTGAGGAGTGTTGAACTTTTCAGCCAAGCCCATATCCTCATAATCTATTGTTCCGGCAGGCAAATATCCAACGGGAGCAGCAGTGCTGACACCGTATGGATCATAGTTGTATCCCTCGTAAGGAGGTGATGACAATGCCGATACCGGAAGAATCATAACTGTTGCCATAATGACGAGAGCCATTATCATAGCAACTGTTTTAGCTGCAATTCTTCTCATTATTATCCTCCGTTCAAACCGCTTTGCGGTGTTAGTTTTTTGTTAATTTTTATTACTTCAGACCCGATGTTGACATCGTCTCCATAATTGAGCTTTGGCTGAAGATAAACAATCCTATCGGAGGAAGCATCATAACCAATGCAACTGCGGCTGCTGCACCCTGACGGGCTACACCGCCTGCGGTAATCTGGCTAAGAGCTGTAGGCAGCATCTTCATAGGTTCGTCGTAAATGTAAACTGAACCGGTTGCGTGCCACATGCTTTGGAAGGAGAATATTGCCAAGGTTAACCATGCAGGTTTTACGTTTGGCATTGCTATCTTCCAGAAGATGTACCACTCGCCTGCACCGTCGATACGTGCGGCTTCAAGAACAGCGTCGGGAATGTTTGATTCCATAAACTGTCTCATAAGGAAAACGCCCATGGTGCCTGCAAGTGAAGGCAACAGCAATGACCAATAGGTGTTGATCATATTCAAGTTGGCTATGATCAAATATTGCTGAATGCCCAAAACCTCGCCACGGAACATCATTGCCCAAACAACGATGTTATAAAGCAGGGTTTTACCCTTAAAGCGATGTTTTGCAAGGGGGAATGCGGTCAAGGCGCCAATCAAGATGCCCAACACGGTACCGCCGACAGCGATAAGCACGCTGTTAAAGAGGTAACGTGAGAAAGGAACCTGTGATGACGAAATGAGTCGCATCATGGTTGAAAAGTTGTCAAACGTGGGGTTAACAACGTAAAAGCGAGGGGGGAAGATGAACAATTCGTTCAAAGGTTTAAATGCACTGATTGCCGCATAGTACAAAGGCAATACCATGAATGCACCAAAGAGGAAAAGGAAGAGGAACATAAAGAAGTTACCGGCACGAGAACGGTTAATCTTTTTCTTGTTGCCACCCTTTTGACGCAAGAACTTTTTGCTGTAGGTTGCGTCGGGGTTAAGTTGTTTGTTTTTTCTCACAGTCTTTTCCTCCTTTCTTTAATCTTGACTCCAGCGAGACAATACCTTATTTACCAACCACCAATAGGCAAGCATCATTGCGAACAGAACGATTGATACTGCGCTGGCGTAGCCCATTTCGAAACGTACGAATGCGTAGTCGTCCATATGCAAAACGATGGTGTGGGTTGAATAGTCGGTTGAGGGGTTGCCGGTCAAAGCTGCGTTAACGGCACCGCAAGCGAAAGAGCTTGAAATGGTGAACACTGCACCCAAAAGCAACTGGGGCTTCATCTGGGGAAGGGTTACGTAGAAAAGCTCTTGCCAACGGTTTTTAATACCGTCGATAGCACCCGCCTCGGCAAGCTCGGTGTTAAGACCCTGCAAGCCGGCTATAAAGGTAAGGAAGCTGGTACCGGCGCTCATCCACAAAATAACCACGATAACTATGGCCATTGTGTAGTTGGTGTCGGTCAAAAACTGTATCGGACTGTCTATAAATCCGTAGTCGATAAGCACTGAGTTAACCAAGCCGTACGAGTCACCGCTGAATATGTACTGCCAAATGAAGTAAACGTTACCGGCAAGGGTAGGTGCGTAGAAGCAAAGGGTAAGGAATGAACGCAATCCCCTGCCAAGCTCGTTAATACACCAAGCAAATACGAAGCTGAGCAAGTAACCGACAGGTCCGGTTATAACGGCGATTACCAGGGTGTTCTTGAGTGACGTCATAAATACGTCGTCATCAAGGAAAAGGCGAACGTAGTTTTCAAACCAGTTGATTTTGGGCATATTAAGCATATCGAAGCTGGTAAAGCTGAGCAAAATAGCCGCTACAACGGGGATGAACATAAAGGTTACGAAGAGAATAAGCCAGGGTGCCATCATTTGATAGCTAACGAAGGAGGATTGGCCTAATCTAACTTTTTTCTTCTTTTTCATTTCTTAAGCCCCTCCTTCTTTGCTTGTTTTTGAATTTCTTCAACGTTGTACTCTACGCGTTTACGCTGAATCTCTTTATCCATTTCGGTGCTGTAACGAAGCATTGCCTCACGAGGATTCTGATTCTTGTAAACAACTGCGCGGAATGCGTTGTTGATCATACGGGTAATGTAGTAGTCACCGGGAATCTTGGCGTAGTCGGTTACGTCTTCCCAAGCACTTTGAATAACCTTTTGCTCTTCAGTTGACCATGAGAGGCGAGCAAATGCCTTTTGGTTAGCAGTGGTGTAACGGCCGCCGATACCCAAACGGGCTTCGATCTTGTTGCCGAATACTGCCTGAGCATCTGCAGATACCCACCATGCCATAAACTTATAAACCTGCTCTTTGTTTTCGCAGCCTTTAATCATAACGGTTACAAGACCTTCGCAGGGCTGTGCGCGATTGATTTTGCCGTCTTCACCCTCAATACCGGGGATGGGATACATCTCCCACAAGCCCTTGATTTCGGGAGCACCAACCGCAAGGTTGTTGTAGAAGGTGTAGTTGGTAACGATGATGGGATACTCACCCGAACGGAAACGGTTAAGAGGATCGTAAGACAAAGGCATGCTGTATTTGGTGTTAAACTCGGTCCACTGACGGAATGCATCAATGGCCTCGTTGGTGTTGAAGTTAACTGCAGAGTAGTCATCTACAAAGTATGTACCACCGCGCTGGAAGAGCATGGTTGAGAACATATCCGCCGTGGTAGGAATACCAACGTTCATATTTTGACGCTGGATAACGGTAATGCAGTTGTAGAGGTCTTGCCAGGTTTGAGGTGCCTTAAGATCAAGACTTTCAAGCACGTCGGTGCGGCAGAACATCATATTAAAGGTTTGGGTTTCGGGCAAGCCGTAGGTTTTGCCGTCTTGATATTCCAAAGCTATGAATGCAGAATCAAAGAACTGCTCTTTCAGCTTGTCGAAGGAGAACTCACCGTACTCTTCGCCGACAAACTGATCCATATCTTCAAGTGCGCCACGCATTGAATAGTTAACGGGGGTTGCACTGCCAACCATGATAGCACAATCAGGGCCTGTACCTGCCAAGATTGCCTTGGTAAGTGAGCCGTTAACGTCAACCAAGCTAAGGTTTACGGGAATCTTGTAATCCTTAACGAACTGGTCGTCAATCATAGTCTTTAAGATATTCATCTGGTCACGACCGGATGACATCCAAACCTCGATGGGTTCACAAACGTAACCCTCGGTATTGTCTTCACTATATACATTGCCGAATGCATTATAGTCGGTTACAAATGATGCAAAGAAGCTCTTAAATGAGTAAGACATTGAAGCGCCAAAATTAACGTTGGGCTTGGGCAGTTCTTTCTCACCGCCAACGTAGATGCGGTCAAGAATGATTGACTGCTCACTCATTGAGCGAAGCATATC
This sequence comes from Acutalibacteraceae bacterium, assembly GCA_045630025.1. Classification (GTDB taxonomy): domain Bacteria; phylum Bacillota; class Clostridia; order Oscillospirales; family Acutalibacteraceae; genus RGIG2206. The sequence continues at coordinate 1,393 of JAZQSG010000072.1, read as the reverse complement.
TGAAATTGAAGAGATATTTGACTTGTATGCGCCAAGAGCGGTAGTAATCTTAACGGGGTCTTTATCGAACTTGTCAAGCTGCTTAACCATAATGTCGATAAAGGCAGTAACACCACCGTCAACATCACCGTTGTACTTAGATACGCCCTCGTCGATAGCTACAAGACTGTTGCGAACGGCCTTGAAGCGCTTCATAAGATCGGGAATGGCCTTATCAATATCGTAGTCACGGTTGGCGTCGGGAGAGGTACCGGTAATCTTGATGATTTCAAGATAGATGGCGTTCATCTCGGCAATGGTCTCGTTAAGAAGCTGAAGTGAATCAGAAACGGGGCCAAGGGTGTTGGTAAGGGTGATTACGTTATCGCCCTCTTCCAAATAGATATAATAAGGAGTACCGTCCTCTTGAGAGGCAGTGTAGTTTTCCCACTTGGTGTTAGAGTTGAAGGGCACGCAATCAAACTCTTCGTAGGGTATCTCACCGTTTACGGAAATGCTGCGGTATACCTTAAAGCCGCGAACATAATCTTGACGGTATTTAAATGAAAGGGTGTAAAGACCTGACTTGGGAACGTTTACGTTCCAGCTGATCCACTGACCGGTAGAATCCCAAAGCTCGCCGCCGATGGTGTTAAGACGGGTCTGTGAGGGGTGTGCGGGATAGGTGGATGCAGATGAATAGTCAGATGCCATGGTCAAGCTCTGCTCTGAACGCTCGTAAGAGTTTTCAGCTTCGAGGATGATGGGGGCACCTGTGTAGGTTTCGTAGCCCTTATCTTTGTACTGATTAAGCACGTCCTTATAAGAATCGTAAGATACGGGAGGAATAAGCTCAATCTTTGCAAAGGCAATCTGCTCACGCTGAACGTCAAAGCGAATAACGTGAGTGCCCTTGGTAAGGTAAACCTCAAGATCATCGTCGGTCATATAGTCGTTATCGTGCAGCACGTAATCCTGCCAGCACTCAATAACAACGGCATCGGGTGCAAGCTCGTTGCCGAGAGCATCCTTTTCGTGGCCGTACTCGTTAACCTTGTCATCCTTGCCCAGCTCTTTGTCGCGCCATACACGGGAAAGAGATACTGTGGTTGCCTCGGTATAAGGAACTACACCGTCAACGAAAAGTCTAAACTCGCCGTCGATAGTGCGTTCACCCGGCATACAGTAGCGGGTGTTGATTACATAAATTGCATCCTCATCAACAGTAACGGTGTACTCTACGTAATCACCCTTGCTGATAACGATAGCTTGCTCACCCTTAATCTCTTTAAGCTCAACGCCTTCACCCTTTGCAGAAGGATTAAGGGCATCAATTGAGATGCTTTGGGTAGCGTCTTTCACATCAGCAGTTTCTTCCTTAAATTGTTTGAAAGAAACACCGCTGGTGTTAAGG
>JAZQSG010000071.1:0-1195 GCA_045630025.1 Acutalibacteraceae bacterium | reverse complement strand
TCAGGCGGTCAGCAGCAAAGAATAGGTATTGCCCGCAGCTTGGTGCTTCACCCCGATTTTATTGTGTGCGACGAGGCGGTATCTGCCCTGGACGTTTCTGTGCAGGCGCAAATTCTTAACCTTTTAAGGCAGCTTAAAATGGATTATAACCTGACCTATCTGTTTATTTCTCATAACCTTTCGGTTGTTAAGCATATGTGCGACCGAATTGCCGTTATGTATTTGGGCAAAATTGTTGAAATGGGCTCTGCACAGCAGATTTTTGATAATCCCCAGCACCCGTACACCCGCGCACTTATATCGGCTATACCCGTTGCAGGTAAAAAGGATAGCTCAAACCGCATTGTGCTTACGGGCGATTTGCCAAGCCCTACCGATGAATTTGACGGCTGTGCCTTTAACAACCGCTGCTACGAATGCGACGATGCCTGCAAATGCTGCAAGCCCCAGCTGCACGAGATTGAGCCGGGACACTTTGTAAGTTGCTTGAAAAAACAACGCGAGGAGTGATATAAATGGCTATTCGTCTTAATGATGACCCCGTAATTGTTGCCAAAATAAAAGAAGGGTTGAAATTGCGTGGCGGGTATTGTCCTTGCCGTTTGCCAAAAACCGAAGATTTTAAGTGCATTTGCAAAGAATTCAGAGAGCAAATGGCTGACCCCGACTTTGAGGGATATTGCCATTGTATGCTATATTACAAATCTAAAGATTGAAAGGATTGCAAGGTATGAGCGTTATAAAAATAACAACCGAAAACTTTAACGATGCCGTTGTTAACAGCACTAAACCGATTTTGTTGGATTTTTATGCCGATTGGTGCGGCCCATGCCAAATGGTATCGCCCATAGTTGAGGAAATTGCAGAAGAGTATCCTCAATACGCCGTGGGCAAAATTAACGTTGACGAGCAGCCCGCCATTGCCGAAAAGTTCGGCATTATGAGCATCCCTGCCCTGTTTGTGGTAAAAGAGGGCAAAATTGTAGCCGAAAACGTTGGTGCCGTTCCTAAAGAGATAATTCTTAAAATGTTTGAATAAAATAAAACCGCCTGGTTTAGGGAGTTGTGATTAGGGACGAAATCGGTTTTGAAACAAAATTTCACCCCACTGCTACAACTTTTTCCTTTGTAATACACAAAGTATTACCGCAGGCAAAAGACTTGCATTGGGGCAAAATTTTCAGTTGCAAAACTG
>JAZQSG010000070.1:0-7382 GCA_045630025.1 Acutalibacteraceae bacterium | reverse complement strand
TTCATGGGCGTCAACAACGTCGCGTCCGCAGTCGGGGCACTTGCCGTCCTTTAACTGCGAGGGGGTGAAGAAGGACTCGCAGGGCACGCAGTATTTGCCCTCGTACTTGCCCTTGTAGATATCGCCCTGGTCGTAAAGGCGCATAAAGATGTGCTGCACTGCCTTTTCGTGATAATCGTCGGTGGTGCGAATAAATTTATCGTAGGTAACATTCAAGCTGTCCCACACCATTTTAATTTGGCCCGATACGTTGTCAACGTATTCCTTGGGGGTGATGCCTGCTTCTTTGGCCTGCTGTTCAATTTTTTGGCCGTGCTCGTCAGAGCCGGTCATAAAGTAAACGTCAAAGCCGCGCATACGCTTATAGCGGGCAATCATATCGGCCAAAACAATGTCGTAAGAGTTGCCGATATGGGGCTTGCGAGAGGTGTAGGCAATAGCCGTTGTGATGTAAAACTTGTTGCTCATTCTTAATCTCCGTTCAATGTGCCAATGGTGCACATTCACCTAAATTAAGGTATAGGTGCTACCTTTATTTACACCGCTGATGGTACGGTGCTACTATATTATACCAAAGTTTTTCGTAAATTCAAGTATCGGCGGATATTTAAAGCAAAGTAAATGCTCAACTTGTCGAAACTGACTAATTTTTTTAAAAATTATGGCACATTTACATATTGCAAATATTGGTGCCGAGGGCTATAATTTACATAAGGATTTTTTGGGAGGATAACAGATGAAAAAAATATTATCGGCAGCATTGATTATGGCAATGCTTTTAATATGCGCCGGCTGCGGCGAAGCACCGTCGGGCAGCTCGTCGTTGGCATCAAGCAACCCCTCTTCAACTGCATCCCGGGCGGTTGTAAGCAGCATATATCCTCAAAAAAACGAGTACAAAGAGTGGACCTACGCCGTTACCGACGTGGCCGACCGACTTACCCTGGGCAATCGCTGCCCCGTATCGAAGGATGATAAGGGCATAATTTTTGACCAGGCAGGGGCAAACTTTTCCTTTAATGCCGATTGCGAGGGTGACGTTAAACTGGCTGTCAAGGGTGGCTCAAGCTATGAAAACCGCTTTCATCACTACACCGTTTATATTGACGGCGTAAAGCAAGAGCGTCAGCAATTTGAGTTTAACTACGTCAGCTACGACCCTACGGTTATCACTATCGCAAAGGATTTGCCCAGGGGCGTTCACGAAATAAAGGTGTTTAGGGCAAACCCTGCCGAAAAGGGCAGCGAAACGGTAAAAAGTATCATCATCAACGGCGTTATCTGCGAAGAAAAGCCCCAACAGCAAAAGCTGCTTATTGAGTTCTTGGGCGATTCACTTACCGCAGGTCTGGGCAACCTTGATTTTGAAAACGGCAGCTTTGATGCAATCTATTCCGATTCAACCCAAACCTACGCCTTCTTTACCGCCGAGGCATTTGGCGCCGATTTTTCTTCGGTTTGCTGCGGTGGCCTGCCCTTTACTGCCGATTACGGCAATATGAGCTTGAAGGATAGATATACCCGCGTCAGCTTTAGCCGCAATGCAGGTCAGCACGATTTTGCTCGCCCTGCCGATATTGTGGTTATAAACCTTGCCACCAACGACCACGGCCGACTTAACGGCGGCGAAATCACCCCCCGCGAGTTTATGGATATGGCAAAGGATTTGATGCAGTTTGTTCGCCAAAAAAATCCCAACGCAAAAATAGTTTGGGCGTACGGAATGGCTTACGACGGTGCAAGGGATTATCTTGTAACCGCCGTTAAAGAGTTGGGTGGTGCCGACGAGGGCTATTATTTCTGCCATCTGCCCGGCAACGTGGCAGGCGAAAAGGGTCATCCCGTGGTTGAAAGCCATCAAAACGCCGCCAATACCTTGATTGCTTATCTTAAAAACAATTTAGGCCTTAAGGAGGCAAAATAAGTTGAAAACTGTTATAAAAAAGGTGGTTGCAACCATGCTTACAATATCTTTGACCGCGTTTTGCGGCTGCGGCAGCGGCTCGTCCGACGCCTCGTCCAAGGGCAACAAGCCCGCCTCTCACGCAGAGCAGGGCCCTATTTCATCCCTTGAGCAGATGATTATTCCCGAAAATAACGATTATTCAAAAATGACCTTTCAGCTTGCCGAGGTAACCAAATACCTTAAGCTTGACGGTCGATGGGCCACCACCAAAACAAGTGCCGAATTGGGTGCCGTGCCCTGCCTTACCTTTGACCATAGCGCACAGCTGTTGGCCTTTAATGCCGATTGCGAGGGCGAGGTTACCCTTAAAATGAGCAACTATTGCGCAGACGGTCAGGCAGGCCGTAACGAGCGTTACTTTTTGGTTGAGGTTGACGGCAAGCAAACCCGTATGAAGCTTGATGCCGTTGAAGGAACCGAATCCTACGGCACGCTTACCCTTGCAACCAAGCTTAAAAGAGGCAGCCACTCCTTTAAGATTTACCGTCAAACCGAGCTTAACTACGGCTATACCAACCTGGTTTCGGTTACCATGAACGGCGTGCTTACCGAGCGCCCTGCCGATAAAGAGCTGTATATTGAGTTTTTGGGTGATTCGGTCACCGCCGGCTTCGGCAACCTTACGGTAAGAGCAGACGAGGTTAACCCCTCTTACCCTGCAAAATCCTCGGGTACCGATACCTACGCCTTCAAAACGGCACAGGCGCTTAACGCCGATATGTCTGCCGTTGCAAGAAGCGGACTTGCCTATTCATACGGGCTTAATATGCCCATAACCGATTATTGGAACCGTACCTCGTGGACTCGCGCTGCCCTGGGCGAATACAAGCCCCAGCGTCAGCCCGACGTGGTGGTTATTGCTCTGGGCACCAACGACCACAACTATTACAAGCAAAAGGGCGTTACCGAGCAAGAGCTGTACCAGGTTGCTTACGACCTTGTTAAGCTGGTGCGCGAAACCCGCCCCGATGCAAAAATCGTGTGGTATTACGGCATAATGGGCACCGGCTACGATGACGAGGCAGGGCTTAGAGTAAAGGATTATATTGCCCGCGCCATTAAAGATAACGGCGGCGAGCAGTCACAAATATATATGTGTATGTCGACCTTTTCGAACTATGACGGCGGCGGCTGGCATCCCGACCAAAAGGGTCACGAGCAAGGCGCTCAAGAGCTTACCGCTTTTATAAAAAACATTCTTTAAGAGGTTTAAAATGATATTTAAAAACATATTGCTTCATAACGTTGCAGAGCTTCAGCCCACCGAGGATGGGGGATATGCAATGCTTCGCTCACCCTTGGCGGCTGAAAACGGACTCAGCGAAAGAGGTAAATTGATGAATCGCAACGCCACGGGCGTGGAGCTGCGCTTTGTGCTTAATTCGGGCAGCGTGCGCATTAAAATACGTTGCGACGACGCCTACGTTTATTACGGCGGCGTACAGGCGGGCTGGCAAACCAGCCACTTTGCCCCATCTGCCGAGCCCAGGTGGATAGAGTTTTCTTTAGAGCACCAATCCATGCAGGGGCTTGAGCGCATTACCGAAGAAAATAATTACCCCTATTCACCCCGTATGGTAAGAGTTATTTTGAGCGGCAGCGCTCCCGTTATATACGACGTAGAGGGCGACCTTTCATTGCCCACTGCCGATATGATGCCCCAAAAGACCCTGCTTGCCTACGGCTCGTCAATCACCCACGGCAGCATATCTTTTGTGCCCACCACCACGTGGGTTTGTCAGCTGGCAGATGCGTTGGGCGCCGATTATCTTAACAAGGGCTACGCCGGCTCTTGCCACGCTGAGCCCGAGCTGGTTAACTACCTTGCAACCCTTGATTTTGATTATGCCGTTGTAAGCTTGGGCGCAAATATGTGCGATTTTTCAAACCAAGATTATGAAAGCCGTGCCAAAAACGTAATCAACACCCTTTGCACCGCACGACCCAACAGCAAATTTATATTTATCGATTCGTCATACCAGGCGGGGGACTTTTTTGAGGGCGAGCAGAGCAAAATTGCTCAATACCGCAAAATTATGTCTCGCCTTGTGGCAGAAAGCGGCTTTGCCAATGCCAAGTACGTAAGCGGCTTAGAGCTTATGAGCGGCTCTTGGGGGCTTACCGGCGATTTCGTTCACCCCAACGTAAAGGGCGTAAACGCCATTGCCAACAACATCATTCCCATTGCCAAGGAGTGGTTTAAATGAAACTGTTACAAAACACAAGCTTTGCACCCATAGACACGGTAGAGGCCGTTAATTTGGTGGCAGAGGCGGGCTTTGATGCTCTTGATTTATCCCTTTTTCGTATGAATTGGGAGGGGGATGCCTTGGCAGGACCCGATTATAAGCAAGAGGTAGAGCGCATTCGCATTGCCGCCGAAAAGTGGGGCATCAAATTTGAGCAGGCCCACGCCCCCTTTAGATTTAAGGATAAATCGAATATGGAGGGGGAGGTTATGCCCCTTACCCTGCGCGCCCTTGAAATTTGCGGAATGCTGGGCGTTAAAATAATGGTGGTGCACCCCATCCATTACGCCCACTACCGTAAGCACAAGGAAGAAATGCACCAAAAAAGCATTGAGTATTATCGCTCCCTTATTCCGTATTGCGAAAAGCACGGGGTAAAGGTTGCTCTTGAGAATATGTGGACCTGCAACCCCATCACGGGTTATATTGAGGATGACGCCTGCTCGTCGCCCGAAGAGTTTGCAGCTTGGATAGATGAGCTTAATTCCCCCTGGATTACCGGTTGTCTGGATTTGGGACACTGCGGAATTGTAGGCAGAGACACTGCCGACTTTATCCGCAAGGTGGGTGCAGAGCGCATCGGTTGCCTTCATGTGCACGATAACGACCATCATCACGACACCCACACCTCGCCCTACTACGGCAAGATGGATTGGGACGGCATAACCGCCGCCCTTAAGGATATTGGATATAAGGGCAATTTCACTTATGAGACCGATACCTTTATAAATAAAATGCCGAAAGAGCTTTTACTTGCAGGGCTTAAGTATCAAGAGGCCATCGGCCGCTATCTGATTAAAAAGATTGAGGGTTGAAAATAAGAAGATAGCAAAACCGCAGTTCAAAACGAACTGCGGTTTTTAGTTATTGTTGGGGTTGGTCGGGTGAAGGCGTTATATTTCTCGATTTTTTGTATTCGACCAGTTTGACAATCAGTTTTGTTATAAGCGCAGGAATTAGCGAAAGCAACGTATAAATCACCATTAGCCCTAATCTTCCTTCGATTGCAGAAAAACTACTAAAGTCGGGAAAAAGTATAAATGTTAATATAAAGATGGGACCCAATAGTATCAACTGAGAAAAAAATATATTCTTAACACACAAATACGAAACTATGCCATAGGCAACAGGATATAAAAAAACAATAATCAAAAAAGCCGCAGCGTAAACAACTAACCCCAGATTATTAGCAGTCAAGCCGCCGTTAAGTAATACCATATATACCAAAAACACAAACATTGTAAGCCAAAAACTTAAATTAACCAAAATCAACGTTATGTATCGTTTTTTCATGTTCATGATAACAACTCCTATTCACATAAAAAGTCACATACCGCATCAATTACAGGCTGCCTATGAGGGGCTTTGCCGTGCAAATGATCAAGCATATTATTGCCGCCATCACTATCAACCAATATAAATATTTCTTCCATTTCTATTCGCTTAAATGTTGTATTTTCATCAGTCCAACCAATTTGGCTCAAAAAACCTACAACATTATCTCCACCATCATTTATATCAAACTTATTTGGTTTGTAACTAGATAATAGCACACGCAAAATTGATTGTCAAACAACCTCAAAGCAAAAACCCCTGAGGATTATCCTCGGGGGTTTGTTGCGTTGTCAGATATTAGTCCTGAACAATAGCTTCAACGGGGCAGCCGCCGGCGCAAGCGCCGCACTCGATGCAAGCGTCTGCATCGATAACATAGGTAGCATCACCCTCGCTGATTGCGCTGATGGGGCATTCGCCCTCGCAAGCACCGCACTTGATGCAAGCATCGGTAATCTTGTAAGCCATAATCGGTATCTCCTTATTCTGTTGCCGCGCGTAGCAACTTTTATAAGTATTAACCTGCCCCGCGCATGGGCAGGAGTATTGACAAATAATATAATATCACAAAAAACAAAAATTTCAATAGTGTTTTTTTGACAAAAACCGCAAAGCCGATTTTATTCGGCCTGATCGTTGTCAGAATCGTTATTTTCTTGTTTTTTGGGGGCGTTTTTGTGTAATGATTTAACGTCGCAGCAATCAAAGATGATGGGTGCATCGTTATCTTCAAAACGCACCTTAACCCTTTGCTCAAGCAAGCTGACCGACAAAACGGTGCCCACGCCCTGAGGAGTTTTGACGGTGGCACCTACTCGGGGAGTGATTTTAAGCAGCTCGTCATATACGTTTTGCTCATAGTTAAGGCAGCACATCAATCGGCCGCAGGTGCCCGAAATTTTAACGGGGTTAAGGGATAAGCCCTGTTCTTTAGCCATTTTAATGGATACGGGGTGAAAATCGTTTAAAAAGCGTGAGCAACAAAAGGGCTGACCGCATATGCCAAGACCGCCCAGCATTTTTGCCTCGTCGCGCACGCCGATTTGGCGCAGCTCAATACGGGTGTGGAAGGCAGAGGCAAGGTCTTTTACCAGCTCTCTGAAATCTACGCGACCGTCAGAGGTAAAGTAAAACAAAATTTTGCCGCCCTCAAAGGCGTATTCAACGTCAACCAGCTTCATATCAAGCTGACGCTCGGCCACCTTTTGCTCGCAAAGGGCAAAGGCCTCTTTTTCTTTGCGGCGATTATTTTCATATTGGCGGCGGTCGGCCTCGGTGGCGCGTCGCTCAACTTCGCGCAGGGGGGCAACCACCGACTCGTCGGGCACCGATTGGTTGGGTGCGGCCACTTCGCCGTAGACCAGGCCGCGAGAGGTGGAAACGATTACGTGCTCACCCTTGGCGTACTTTTCGCCCTTGGGGTCAAAATAGTAGGCCTTGCCTGAATCTTTAAACCTAACTGAAACTACTTCGGTCATCTTATACTCCATTCTGTCGATTTGGATATAGCTATTCTTCGACGGCGGCTGATAAAGCCGCACAATAACATGTTACAAACAGCCCACCGCCCATATTTGCCTCACTGTCGGATGAGGCGCGGCGGCAAACGTCACACAGCTTAAGCAGCTGCTCGGCGGTAAGACGGGCGGCCAATTTGCGGCGAACGTCCGCCGCATCAAGGGCAGAGGTGCTGCCGCAGCGCAGGTTAAGTGCATCGTGAAAAACGGTAAACATAGCGTCGGCAACGCCCTTTTGGGCGGCGCGGTCACGCTCATAGGCCTTCATGGCCTTGTGAAGCTCAAGCTCACTGCAAGTCGGATCGTAGCCATGTC
>JAZQSG010000069.1:0-6566 GCA_045630025.1 Acutalibacteraceae bacterium | reverse complement strand
TTGGAAAGAATGGTGATTCCACGCTCTCTTTCCAAATCACCGGAGTCCATAACACGGTCTGCCATTTGCTCGTTTTCACGGAAAATACCGCTGTTTTTAAACAAAGCATCCACCAAGGTTGTTTTACCATGGTCAACATGGGCGATAATTGCAATATTACGTAACTGATTTCCTTCCAAGTAAATTCCTCCGATTTTTTTATGATTATTTCACGTTTTTTTCTTTCTCCAACATATAATTGTAGCACAAAACGACGAAAAGTCAAATATAAATTGACATGTTGCGAAAATTTTGTTAAAATAACAAAAGAATACTATAGACTAGGAGTAGATTTATGTTTGATTCTAACCATACATCTGTGAATGAAAAGAACCATCTCACCCTTGGCGGTTGCGATGCGGTGGAGCTGGCGAAGGAATACGGCACGCCTCTTTACGTGTTAGACGAAAATGTGATGCGGGAAAGCTGTCGTTTCTTTGTTGATTCCGTTAACAAATACTATGACGGAAACGGCTTGATTCTTTATGCCAGCAAAGCACTTTCCACTATGGCTGTATACAAGATTGCCAAAGAAGAAGGCATGGGTGTCGATGTGGTGTCCGGCGGCGAAATGTACACGGCGTATAAAGCCGGTTTCCCTATGGACAAAGTATATTTCCACGGAAGCAACAAAACACCGGAAGAAATTTCCATGGCTTTGGACTTAGGCATAGGCAGAATCATTGTAGATTCCGAAACAGAGCTTGCGCTTGTGTCCTCCATTGCGGTGGAAAAAGGCAAAACGGCAAAGATTTTGTTCCGCATTAAGCCGGGCATTGATGCCCACACGCACGATTACGTTCGCACCGGTCAAATTGATTCAAAGTTTGGCTTTGCGCTTGAAACGGGCGAGGCATACAATGCTGTTGTTGCTGCAGCCAATACGGCCAACATAACCCTTTCAGGTCTGCATTGCCACATTGCATCTCAGGTTTTTGATGTTTCACCCTTTGTTGAAGCAGCACAGGTTATGATGAATTTTATTCTTAAACTCAAAACCGAGCGAGGCATTGTTATTAATCAGCTTGATTTGGGCGGCGGCTTCGGTGTGCGCTATACCGAAAATGACGACCAAGTTTCATATGATGACTTTATGAATCCCGTCTCGGCAGTAATTAACGAGATTTGCAGCGCCAACGGATTACAAATCCCCAAGATTCTTATTGAGCCGGGTCGCTCGATTGTTGCCGATGCAGGTATCACTCTGTACACAGTTGGCAACGTTAAAGATATCCCCCAAATCCGCACCTACGTTTCTATTGATGGCGGAATGGGAGATAATCCCCGCTATATACTTTATGGGGCAGATTATACAATCGAGTGCGCCAACAAGGCAGACAAGCCCAAAAATATGACTGTTACCGTTGCAGGCAAATGCTGCGAAAGCGGTGACTTAATTCAAGAAAACACTGCCCTTCAACAGGTTGAGCCGGGGGATGTTCTGGCCGTGCTTAACACAGGTGCATATAATTATTCAATGGCAAGCAATTATAACCGCATTCCTCGTCCTGCCGTTGTTATGGTAAAGGATGGACAAAGCCGTTTAATTGTTCGCCGCGAAACCTGGCAAGACGTAATATCATTTGATATATAAAGGAATGATAGTTGTGAACAAAACACGTTTAGACGATTGTTCAACCGACCAAATTGCTTATTTCACTCCCTGCACAGGGCACGTAAGCAATTTTGGAATGGGTACGGTGTCTATGCTTTTAAGCGACCATATGCGCACTGAAACCACCCACCGTTTCGGTTACACCAAAGATGTGTTTGATACCTTTAAAATTGATAAGGATTATGCATTGCGCCAGTGCGCAGACCCCGATTGCGACAACGTCTATATTCGCGTTAATTGGAATGATGTTCAGCGCTCGGCGGCGGGCAAACTTGAGTTTTCCGATCGCCTTAAAATAGCACTTGATGCTGTAAAGGCAACCAATAAACGCTGGTCTTTTAGGGTTATGCAAAGCACCGAAGGGGATTACCCCGGTGAAATATTGCCCGACTTTTTAAAGGACAAGCTGCCCAAGGTTGCTATCAAAACTCGGCCCTTTGAAATTGTAATGCCCTATTATACCGACGATTATTTGAAATATTGGCAAGAGATGCTTATGCTTTTGGGCGAACAATTCGATGCTGACCCTAATTTTGAGTATGCCGACGTTTCGGGCTTTGGCTTGTGGGGCGAGGGTCATCACTATTTCGATTTTAACGGCGTTCATAAAAATCATTTGCTTGCCGATTCGTGGGATAGATACGAGTATGTGGTTGGCGAACTTATTAACTATCATAAGCAGGCGTTTCCTACCACGCCAATGGTGCTAAGCTTGCACCTTTGCGATTACGAGGCAGGCAGACAAGCAATGGCAGAAGGTGCCTGGGTGCGCAGAGACAGCTATTATCGATATTATAAAGCTAGCGAATCCCTATACAGCAAGCTTCGCCATAAAAACGCGGCTATGCTTTTTGAAACCGACGTGCCTGCCATCAATGGCGTTGGTGCTTTAACACCCGTGCAGACAGCTCAGCTTAAGCTTGATCAAGGTACAAGCTATTCTGCAGTCGGCTTCAACGGGGTTGATTATAATTGGTTTAAAGATAATATGCCCCAAATTTTTGAGCTTTACAATAATAGGATTGGTTTCCGACTTCGCCCGTCTATTGTGTGGCGCTGTCAATATCCCAACGGCAAAAAATCTATTGTTATGGATATTGCTAACGATGGCTGTGCCACACTGCCCGGTGTTGTTACCTTTAAGCTTAATGGGGTAAAGGGTGCCTGTGTAAGTATAGACGGCGGCGATTTGGGTATGGCAACCCATCAAATAGAAATACCTTTGCCCGATGGTCTACCTTTTGCTACCTACAAGCTAAATGCAGAAATCACTCTTGGCGGCAAAACTCACCCCATACGCTTTGCGACCGATTGTGCCGACGGCCATGCACCTTATGAATTAACCTTAAAAGCAGAATAAAATCAAAATCCCGATTCGTCTGAATCGGGATTTTTACTTATTTACAATATTTAGCTTGGCACTCTTTTACCTTTTCAACGTGAATTCTTGCCAGCTCTGTAATTGAAGCAAAATCGTTTTTCTCAATCAAATCGGGCTTTAAAATAGAAATGCCCGTGCCAACGCCAAGAGCGCCTGCCTCAAAAAAGGCCTCAATGGTGTTTTCGTTTGTGCCACCCACACAAATAAAAGGTATATAGTTAAGCGGCCTGGCAATTCCTTTTACGTAATCAACGTCGTTTATGGTGATAGGGAACAGCTTAACAATATCGGCGCCGGCATCATATGCCGCAGCACATTCCGATGGGGTCAGGCAACCGGGAATAGATATCAAGCCAAGCTCTTTTGTAAGCTTAACCACCTCAAAATTAAGGTTGGGTGAAAATATAAACTTTGCACCGGCATCATATGCCGCCTTTACCAGGTTGGTGTTTACAACGGTGCCCGCTCCTACGATAAGGCCGGGAACCTCGTTGGCAATGGTGCTTATATATTCGGCGGTGGTTTTGGCAGTGTCGGGGTCGGCTGGGTTAAATGCCACCTCAACAACCTTTACGCCGCCTTCGTATACAGCTTTTGCAGCAGCAACCAGCTTGTCGCGGGGAATGCCTCTGAATATGCAAATGAGACCCTCATTAATAATAGCGTTCATTTTCAAGCCCCTTAAAGTAATAGATTGTGTCGTCAACGGCACGAATATCGGTTACGGTGCCAACGTAATGACGAAGATTGCGGGGTTTATAGGGATGAGCCAGCACAACGTCCTCGTTAACGTCAATGCCAAGACCGGGCTTGTCGGGAATTTTAATCATACCGTTAGAATAAATAACCTCTTCGTTGGTTACCTCTTTACGGAAAGAACCGTCGGTAAGCATAATTTCGTGAATAACAAAGTTAGGCACGGTTGCGGCAAGCTGCAAAATAGCGGCGTTTGAAACGGGACCGCTGGGGTTGTGGAAAGAAATAGGAATGTGCCTTGCTTCTGCCATGGCGGCAATTTTTTTACCCTCAGAAAGACCGCCTGTATGGAAAACGTCGGGTTGAACAAGGTCAACGCAGCCCTTGTCAAAATATTCCTGAAAAGCGTATTTACCGTAAATGCGCTCGCCACCTGCAATCGGAATGTTTGAACGGCTGCGAACGTAAGCGGTAGAGTCGTTGTTATCGGGAACACAGGGCTCCTCAAGACAGAAGGGTTTAAATTGTTCAAGCTCTCTTGAAATTTGAAGTGCGGTGGTTGGGTTAAATCTGCCGTGGCACTCAATAAGCAGGTCAACCTTATCTCCAACGGCTTCTCTTACTGCGCCAACTATGTTGATGGTTTTTTCCATTTGCTCGTTGGTAATAGTCATATGAGAAGAGCCAAAGGGATCCCACTTCATAGCGGTTATGCCAAGCTCTGCAGTGTGCTTTGCTTTTTTGGCAAAATCTTCAGGGGTGCGTGCGCCTACAAACCAAGCGTTTGCATACATTCTAACCTCGTCACGCATTTTGCCGCCAAAGAAGGTGTAAACGGGGCAGTTGTAGAATTTGCCTGCAATATCCCACATGGCCATTTCAATGGCACTTATGGCAGACATCAGCACGGGGCCGCCCTTCCAATAAATATCGCGATAAACCTCAAACCACATACGCTCAATTTCAAGAGGGTTACGACCAACAACAAGTCGCTTAAGATCGTTTACCATACCCTCAAGAGCCATTTCGTTTGTTCCTAATGAGGCCTCGCCCCAACCGTACAAACCTTCGTCGGTTTCAACCTTTACGAAGTTCCAATTCATACGGAAAGAGTCCATTGTATAAACCTTTACGTCGGTAATTTTCATAATATCACTCCATTATTGCATAAAACTGCACTTTGAGTGTACCATTTGACGGCCTTTTATTGAATGTAGAGTACAGCATTTTTTTGCACAAAACGCGCATACGGGGTTGACTTTTGTGTTGGATTAATGTAGATTGAAAACATAGGAGGTGACCTCTGATGCTCGAAAAATGGAATACCCTTGCCGATGGGCAGTTTTATTTAAAAGACGTTGCGGCGTTTGACGTAGCGATGAAGGGCAGCAGGTATTCTCCGCCTGCAGATAAAGGTCGCATTTCCAGCGCTTTCTTTATGATACGCAGCGGCAGCGCCACGTATATATATGATTCAGGTCAGTTTGACGTTGAAGAGGGCGATTTGGTTTATTTGCCTAAGGGCTCCCACTACACCTTTATTCCTAAAGAAAAGGGCCTTGTTCACGCATTGGTTAATTTTGATATTTTCAATCTTGACGGCAGTATAAGGCATATATCAGACACACCCCTTATGCTTATAAAAAAAGCAAGCAAGGGCTATACTATCATACTTGATGAAATTAACAAATGTTTTATGCACCGTTCATTCTCTAACGAATTGCGCAGTGCGGCTTTGGTTATGGAGCTTATCGCCAACGTTTTAGACGTGCTTAACATTAACCGAATGGGCTTTGTTGGCTTTGAACGAATTATTCCTGTCGTCACCTTTATAGAGCAAAACTGCAACGTTGATATTTCTACTGCCGAGCTTGCAGATATGTGCGATATGAGCGAATCTCAACTGCGTCGACTGTTTAAAGAATATTCCGGCTCATCACCCGTTGAATACCGCAACCAGCTTCGCATAGAAAAGGCCTATCAGTTACTCAGCAACCACTTTTGCAACGTTACCGAAGCGGCGGAAAGTGTAGGATTCAGCAACATTTATTATTTTTCACGGCTGTTTAAAAATATAATCGGTGTTGCCCCTAAATCTGTGCAAATGCAAAGCGAAAATCGCCAAAAGAAACCGTAATATAACACCCCTGCCGATTGTATAATTGGTAGGGGGTGTTTTTTTGAAAATCGTTATACTCTCATCAAAGCAGGTAAATTTTTTGCTTTGCATAACAAGTGTAATTGCAATGGTATTGTTGGCGTTTGGCACCTATGTTTCGGCAAATAATAATCGGCTGCTGCCAATATATTCGGTTGAGAACAATAAAAAGCAGGTGGCGATAACCTTTGATGCCGCCTGGGATGACAGCGGACTTGACGACGTTTTGACGGTGCTTAAAAGGTATAATGCCTCGGCAACAGTGTTTGCGGTGGGTGAGTGGGTAGAAAAATATCCCGATGGGGTGCAAAAAATTAATAAAGCAGGGCACCTTTTGGCAAACCACTCCGATAAGCACAGACACTTAAACAAAATGGGTGCTGAAGAATTTAAAAAGGATGTGCTTAGCTGTAACGAAAAAATTGAGAAAATAACGGGCAAAAAGGTTACTTTATACCGCGGTCCATACGGTGAATATAACAATACGGCCTTGTCGGTTGTAGAAAATTTGGGTATGTATTACATACAGTGGGATTGTGATTCTCTTGATTGGAAAGAGAATTATACGGTGGATATGATTGCAGAAGCTGCACTTAAAAACGTGCAGTCCGGCTCGATAATACTAATGCATATTGGTGCAAAAAACACAGCCGCCGCCCTTGATAAAATTCTTGCTC
>JAZQSG010000068.1:0-13396 GCA_045630025.1 Acutalibacteraceae bacterium | reverse complement strand
TCCTTATTAGAGCAAACAAACCGATTTTTGAGCATATCATCACCGCCTATGTGTAGTATAGCATAAAAGCCAAAACAAATCAATGCGAAGCGGTGTTATAATTCGTGGCGAAGCCACACCGAACTTATTACCTCTTACTTCTTACTTATTACTTCCCAAAAATCCCGTCAGGAATTTTGGTTGAGGTAAGAGTGAAGAGGTAAGAAGTAAAAAGTAAAATCCCGCCCACTTACGTGAACGGGATTTTTGGAGCTGGAAATGGGATTTGAACCCACGACCTACTGATTACGAATCAGTTGCGCTACCACTGCGCCACTCCAGCAATTTGCTACCGAGTAATTATAACAATTTACACATCGCTAGTCAAGGGCTTTTTAGCCCTTTTACAACTATAAAAGAAAAAACTGATGAAAAATTTAAAAAAGCCCTTGACATTGAAGATTCACTTTGTTATAATACTCCTGCCGCTTAAAAAAGCGGCTAAATATGCGAGCATGCTGGAATAGGCAGACAGGCACGTTTGAGGGGCGTGTGTTTCACGACGTGTGGGTTCAAGTCCCACTGCTCGCACCAAAGCCGACCTTAATGGGTCGGCTTTTTTGCAAGGAAAATAAAACAGGAGATGATTTATTAATGGCAGAATTTTTCGCCTATTTTTTTGGTCAGGGCGATGCGGTAGAATTCACCAACTTTTCTTTGGCACATTTGTTGCCTATTTTGGTGGCATGCGGCATTATCTTTTTAATTTACAAATTTCGCAACCCTCTGCAGCAAAGCAAGTTTGAACGAAACATTCGTTACATAATGGGCTTTGCTCTTATAGTTTGCGAGATGTCTTACTTTTGGCGTTTGGTGGGCGTGCCCGAGCTTGGCGCTAACCCCATTGACCACCTGCCCATAACCGTTTGCGGCTGGACGGTTATTTTTTGCAGCTACATGGTTGTAGGCAAATCGCAAACCCTTTTTGATATTTCATATTTTTGGCTGTTTTCGGGCACGATTTTCGGTCTGCTTACTCCTACGGTTATTACCTACACCGGTCCCACCCGATACAGATATTATCAATTCTGGTGTGAGCATCTGCTTGGTTATATAGCCATATTCTATATGATTTTCGTTCACAAGATGCGCCCCACCTTTAAATCGATGGCAAAATCATACGGTTGCCTGGTAGTTCTTGCCGTTATAGCTTATTTTGCCAACAGCATATTAGGCCCCGGCGCCAACTATCTGTTTATGGCAAAGCCCGAGGACACACCCTCTATTCTTGACATATTGCCCCCCAACCACGCCTTAAGAATTGTTATAATGGCGGCGGTTATTACCTTGCTTTTCTTCTTATCATACCTGCCGTGGTTGATAAAGGACTTAAAAGCCAAAAAACAAAAAGCTGAATAAAACGTTAAAAAGCACCGCAGCATTTTGCTGCGGTTCTTTTTTTAGATTTGAGTTTTAATTCGGACAAAGGCGAAAATTCTGAAATCGTTGGGATTAAGCTTGCGGGCAATATCTATCGCCTGCTCTGCCTCGTCCTGCTTGCCATAACCAAGCAAGGCAAAGGCCTTAAGTATGTTACCGTCGGTAAGGTTGTTCTTTTCGATATTATACTCAAAGGGCATGGGCGAGGGTGAGCCAACACCGTAATAGGTACGGCGGTCCTTATTAACGATAAAGTTTTCGGCAGAGGCCAGCATTTCATCAAGAACGGCGTATGCCTCTTCTTTATTGCCAAGCTTAACAAGAGCCAGTGCTCTGAAGAGAGACAGCTCTGAAACGGCCGCTTTATAAACCGCCGCCTCTTTATATGCATTGGTTGCGGCCTGAGTTTTGCCCTGCTTTTCATACAAGCTGCCCAAGAAATAGAAAATATGGGCCTCTTGATTAAAGAAGGTTTTGGCCTCGCCATACGATTTGGGCATATTTACGCCGTCAAAATATATCTGCTCTGCCTTGGCCTCTTCCCCACCGTTGGCAAGCTCTATGCCGTAAAGGGTATGCATCCATGCGTGCTGCTTGGTAAGCTTGCCCTCACCGCCCTCGTAAATATGGAAGCGCTTGCACTTGGCCATATCAATAGCGGCTTGGAAATCGCCCTTTTGGCAGATAAGAGTAAGCTTGTCAAGGTAGCAATCGTCGCGCTCGGCAAGTAATTTGGGATATTTTTCATATACGGCAAGGCGCTCGTCGATAGAATAGTTCATATTCTTAAGCAGCTGCTCGTATTCAAGAAGCAGACGGGGGTCATCGCCCTTATATTTAAGGGCATTCTCCATTGCATCCTTTGCCTTTTCTGCCTCCCCTGCCTTATCAAAGTAATAAAGGGAAAGGTTGCGCCACGCTTTACCGTGTGCCTCGTTAAGGGCCACACAGGACTGCCATTGGGCGGCGGCATCTGCATAGCGGAAGCGGTCGTAGAAAAGGCAACCTAAATAGTAATGGGCGTTGGGAGCTTTGCAAACGCCGCAAGCATAGCTGAGCACTGCAATATCTTCATTTCGGTTGGGGAAGCAATAGCCGGTGTTGAGGGCGTCTGCAGCGGTAACAAGGGCGGCGCCATCCCGACCCAGCTTAAAGGTGCAATAGCCCTTATAATAATTAACCATGGGGTAACCGTCGTCGGCAAATTCGAGGGCGTAAAGAGCATCCTCATAGAAGCCCGCCTTCATATAATCGATGGCAACGTCAATAAGATTGTCGGCCTTTTGACGGAACTGCGCCAGCTTATCGCTGTTATCAACGTAGTGAGAATATTCAACAAGGGCAAACAAATCCAACAGGTCGTCGGTGGTGTTAAGCTCTGCTTGGGCTTTAGCACACTCGCAGTCCAAGTGGCGCTTGATGGCTGCCTTAAGATTTTGGGCGTTGGTGTGTCCCTTATTGAGGCCCAGGGATTCATCAAGCTTTTCAAGAGCAGCTTTGTATTCGCCCTTGCGGCAATCCAGGCAAGCCAGCTCGTACATCGCGGCACTGCGGTGATTGTAGTTCCAAGCGGCACGGTAAAGGGTGTTGTAGGCATCGTCGTATCTTTCAAGATAGGTGAGCGCCAAGCCCTTAAGATAGAAGGCCTCGGTATCGGTGGGGTGCTGATTGCGGCTTGTAAGGCGCTTTATGGCCGCGTCGCAATAGCTTACGCACTCTTCAAAGCGACCGTTTTTAAGGCAGAGGCGACCCATAGAGGTGTTGCAACGTATATCCCCTGCATCCCGCGACAGACCTTCAAGATAGTAATCCTCGGGGCGATAGTTGTGCTGCTTGTACTGCTCAAGATGATATCCGTTGATGTAAAGCTCTTCAACGGTAGCAATTTCGCAGGGGCGCTTAACGGGCTCGCGAACGTCAATGGGGGTCTTTTGTCCTCTTATATAGGGCTTGTAGCTGACAAGGGTTTTACCCTCGGCAGAGGTAAGGGTTACGGTAACGTCGTTAAAATCTGCCCCTGCCATATCAATGGTTTTAAGATAGGCCTTATCGGGTGTAAGATCACAGCACTGGGTAAACAGCTCTTTTTCGGCAGTTACAACCCTGATTTGCGCCCCGTTAAAGGTGCCTGTTACGTTAAAGCCGATAAAGAGATTTTCGCCCTGCTGCTCCATATTAACGGCGGCGTCAACGGTGGCGTTTTTGGGCTCGCCGATATCGCGAATAGGATACCAATATTGCTCAAACTCTTTGGTCTCGTAGGGTGCAATCCAGGTAAAGTCGGGCTGATTGTCGGTATATACGCCCGTCATAAGCTCAATGTAGGGGCCGTTTTCGTCGGTGAGGTTATTGCACCACATATCACCGAAATCGCCAATGCCCCAATGCCACATCTTTTTGCCGGGCGAGATGTGATGATTGGCAACGGTGGCTATTCCCTTTGATTTGCCCACGTCGTAGCCGGCTATGAAATCCATATCGGACTGACCCTGGGAAATAAGGTAAGATGATGGCACTTTAACAGCAGAATAGTGAGAAAGATCGGTGCCCTCGCCAAAGTTATAGGGGCGTGCAGTTTTATACACACCCTTTGCGATGGGCCACTCAAGAACGGCGCGGCGGTCGTGATCGTTTACCCATTCGCAATCGGGCGGAAACACGGTGCGATAATCGTCGTTTACGGGCACAGCAAGGTTTGCCCACCACATAAACAGCTGGGGCTGTGATGTGCGATTATAGACGCGCACCTTGGCCTTAATATAGCTTCTGCCCTTATCGACGGTGATGCCTGCCATACCCTTCATGCGGTTCATGGGCTCTACCTCGCCTGTCCACACGGTTTTGCCGCCGTCGGCATTTTCTTCAATTACCGCCTCAAGAGGCATATAGGTGGTGGGGCGGTGGTGCTGAGGCCAGTTAAACTCTATGCCGCCCGAAATCCAGGGGCCTGCAATGCCAACCAGGGCCGGCTTAACAACCTCGTTATAATAGATAAAATCGTAGTTGCCAACCTTATCAAGGCCGCGCAAAATTTTGCCGCCCAACGCAGGCACTACCTGGGTTTTTACATATTCGTTTTCAATGGTGAAAACCTCATAATTAACGTCGGTCTTTTCATCGGTTATACCGTCTGAATAAGGGATGGGATAAATTCGTCCCGACGCGCCCTGATAGGGCTTGTTCTCAAAAAACATAGGCAAATCATGTGCCTTTTTGGGCACGTAGGTAGGTATTGCCTGCAGTTTCTTTTCAACCTTTACGTTGTTGCTCATATTAATGCCGCCTTTCACTATTTCACACAATAATTATAACAAAATCGGCAACTTTAAAAAGCCAAATTTTTGCGTTTTATTTAACGGGCTTTTTTGTTTAGTATTGAAAATTTATTTATTAAGAGTTATATTATTATTGAGGTGGTGTGCATGGTTGGTATTTTGACTGAAGAAAACTATATAAAAACCTTTTGGGGTCAACAAATTTTTATCAGCTTAACCGACAGGTTGAGGTCTAAAAGAATACCCTATTGCGAAATTATTGACCATTGCTACGCCGAGCTTGAGGCAGTGTTTATTATTGCTGCCGATTTCAGCTGGACAAAAAGCGCTATCGAGCAATTAAACCAAGGCGGCTACACCCCCATTTTGCTGTGCAACCAATCGGAATCGTTGCCCGGATGTATTTACAGCTGCGTATGCACCGATATACGCGCATCTATGAAATCCTTGTTGGAGGCGCTAAAGCATAAAAACAAAAAGCGCATTGCAATATACGGTGTTAACAACAGTTCTATTTCTGATATAAGCAGAGTTAACGACCTGTTTTTATGGAAAGACGGCGAGATAGAATCTATAAGCGTTTATTATAACGACGCTTCCTTTGCAGAGTGCTTTAACTCTTTTGAAAAGGATGCTGAAAATTTTGACGCCGTAATTTGCATGAACGATTACATTGCCATATCGTTGGTTAACCACCTTAAAGATAAAAAGCCCCTGCTGCTTGACAAAATGACCGTTATAAGCTGTGTTGAGTGCGGCTTGATGGATAAATACAAAGACCATATAACTCCCCTGCGACTTTCCTTTGGGCAATATGGCAAGGCGGCGGTTTGCGCCTATGAAATCATTAAAAAGTACGGCAATTTGTCTACGGTTACCCTATGCGTTGACTGCAGCTTAAAGGGTAACTCGGAAAAAGCTCAGCAGCCCCTTAAGCTATCTTTGGAAAACTGCGACAACAGATTTTATAAAGACGGCGAGTTTAAAGAGCTGCTTATTGCCGATATGACCTATAACATTACCGATGCCACCGACCGACTTATTTTACAGGCGTTGGCGCTTGGCAAGCCCTATGAAGCCATTGCCAACGAGTGCTATTTGTCGGTGGGAAGCGTAAAGTACAGAATTAAGCGCATACTTTCATCGGTGGGCTGCGAAAGCAAGGACGAGCTTGTTTCAATTATGAAAAAATATTTGGCGTAAGGAGCTTTTATGATAAGATATGCCGTTGTTGGTGCCGGTTGGCGCAGCGAATTTTATTTAAGGATTGCCGCTGCCCTGCCCGATTTGTTTGAGTGCACCGGAATTTTTATCAGAAACGAAAACACTGCCAAAGAGTTTGCCAAAAAGCACTCGGCAGCTATATATTCCAGTCTTGACGCGCTGCTTGATACCAATCCCGATTTTGTTGTTTCCTGCGTCAGCAAGGCCAATATTTGCGACGAAATTGAGTTGCTTTGTAAAAAAGGCGTTGCCGTTTTGAGCGAAACACCTGTTGGCGACAGTGAAAAGGCAACCGAGAGCTTTTTAGAGCGGTTTGACCCATCTTGGCGCGTGCAGGTGGCAGAGCAATTTCATCTGCAACCCCAAAATCAAGCTATTAAATCGGTTATTGACAGCGGAGTTATCGGCAAAATAAATCACCTTCAGATTTGCTTTTGCCACGATTATCACGCCGTTAGTCTTATAAGATACTTTTTAGGCGCGGGCAACTGCTTGCCCAAGGTTAAAAGCGTTGAATTTGACGAAGGAATTACCCTTTACAATTCTCGCGGCGGCTATATATCCCCCACCCATAAGAATTCTACTCACACCCTTGCCTTTTTGGATTACGGCGGCAAAACCGCCCTTTACGATTTTGTTAAGGAGCAATATTTTTCTGATATTCGCGGCACAAGAATTATAATTCGCGGTGATAAGGGCGAGATTTTTAACGACACCTGCACCTATTTGCAGGATGGACGGGTTAGACTCTTCCGCCTTGAGCGCATTGACCGAGGCACAAACGGCAACCTTGACGGACTGTATCTTGACAGCATAGTAGCCCAAGGCAATCTGCTGTATAAAAACCCCTTTTACAAGGCGCGGCTTACCGATGAAGAAATCGCCATAGCCACCTGCCTTACCAAAATGGATAAATACTTAAAAGACGGCACCCCCTTCTATTCGGCAGAGGATGCCGCCCTGGATGCCAAAACGGCCTTTTTATTTCACAACAACGAGGTATAAATATGTTTGATGCAAAAATAGTTAAAGACCAGTGCGTGGCCTGGATAAGAGATTTTTTTGAAAACAACGGCAAGAATTGCAATGCGGTTGTTGGAATCTCAGGCGGTAAGGATAGCTCGGTTGTTGCCGCTTTGTGTGTTGAAGCGTTGGGCAAAGACCGCGTTATAGGCGTGCTTATGCCCCAAGGCGTGCAGCACGATATTGATATGGCACAGTTGCTTGTTGACCACCTTGGCATTAAGCATTACGTGGTAAACGTTAAGGCGGCGGTTGACGGGGTGCTGAGCAGTATGCCAAAGGATATTGAGATAACCCCCCAAACCATTCAAAACATTCCGCCCCGTATAAGAATGACCACCCTTTACGCCGTAAGCCAAAGCTGCAACGGCCGCGTTGCCAACACCTGCAATCTGTCGGAGGATTGGGTTGGATATTCTACCCGATACGGCGACTCGGTTGGCGATTTTTCGCCCATGTCATTCCTTACGGTTACCGAGGTAAAGCAAATTGGCTACGAGCTGGGGCTACCCAAGGAGTTGGTTGACAAGACCCCCATTGACGGGCTTTGCGGTAAAACCGACGAGGAAAATCTGGGTTTTACCTACGCTGTGTTGGATAAGTATATTCGCACAGGCGTTTGCGACGACCCCGACACCAAGGCACTGATTGACCGCAAACACGCTGCAAATCTGTTTAAACTGCAGTTTATGCCCTGCTTTAAACCCGAAATATAAAAAGAAGCCACCCAACTTAGTAAGTTAGGTGGCTTTAATTATATTATAATTTCGGTGCCGTCCTGCACTCTGCATACGGGGATGCTGTCTTTCAAGGCGTCTACCAGCTCAATGGTATCTGCCAAGAAATATTCGGTATAGTGGTTTATGCACAGGCGCTTAAGGTTGGCGCAATCTTTAAAGATTGGCAAATAATAGGTTGCTTTGAAATGCCCTCCCTCGCACACTGCCAAATCAAGGGGCTGCTCAAGCACCTCGGTGGCAAAGTCTGCGGCGTGTCCATCGGGCCAAAGATCTCCGCTGAAAAAGATTCGCTTGCCTTCTGCCTCAATAAGAAAGGAGAAGGATTGCTCTATATGCTTGGTTCTGTATGCAGTTACGCGAATAAGGTCGTCTTCATATACCAGACCCTCGTTAACGGGCATAAAGGTAAAATCAGCCATAGTGGTGTGGTTGCACTTCATCCAATTTCTCATGGCTTCAACCGTTTCGTTCATGGGCTCGGGCAAGCACACGGTTGGTTTTGTGCTTTTAAAGTGCCAGCTGGCAAGCTCGAGGAAAGAAGGCAGACCGTTAGTGTGGTCGCCGTGCATATGGGTTATAAATATTCCCTTTACGGTTTCGGTTGGAATTCCTTTTGTAATAAGGTCGGGCATAGGATCTGTGCCCATATCTACAAAATAATGTCTGCCGCTAATTTCAAGCATTGCACAAGAGCAACGTCTGTTTGGCTCGGGAACGCCGTGACTTGAACCGATAAATACGATTTTCATTTTAAACACCCCACGTTAAGTTTTTGATTTTGTTTTAAACAAGGTTGATGACACGCCGATAAGACCAACTGCCGCCCACAGCACGAATACCCAGTTCCAGCCCAGTTTTTCCATTGCGCTTGCAAAAATTAGGTTGGACAGGGCGGCGGCAATGTAACCCGTGCAATCGAGCACGCCGTTTATGCTTGATACTCTGCCCGTTTTGCCAAGGCCGGGAATATAAATGCTCCACAAAAGTGAAGAGGCCGCCGACATTGCCATAAGCGCCACAAGCAGCAAGACAAGACTAACCCATTTGTCGGTAGCAACAAGCATAAGCAAAAACATAACCGTTGCAAGAGTAAAGCAGGTAAAAAGCATTGGTTTATCTTTTTCTTTGGTAAGGCGGAAAATTATAAGGGTAATGAAAGGCATAAGCGACCTCATAATTGCAACCGCAGAATAAATAAGGTTAGCGGTGTTTTTATCAAAACCCAGCAAACCCGTTAAATAGGTAGGCACCCAAAAGGTAACCGAGGTTGATACAATTTCAATAACGCAGGTAATGACCAAAAAGAATGCCAAACGCTCAATTTTAAAAACCGAAAGAATAGAACCTATGCCCTGGGTTTTGGTTATTTTGTAGGTGATAACACCCTTGCGCTCCATTCGGGTAAAAACTATAAATACCACCACGGCCGCACCAAGAGCAAAAACGCCTGCCACAACAAAAGACCACAGCCAATTATTTAAAAGGGCAAAGATGCTGGCGATAAGAGGCCCTGCGCAAGCGGCAAAGGAGAAAAACACGCAGATTGTTCGGGCGTGGTTTGGCTCTGTATTTTCAGATATAATCTTCATAAGCGGGCCGCGGAACATTGAAAGGCCAAAGCCCAGCACGGCAAAGCAGAAAATCTGCAAAATTTTGAACTGACAAAATGGAAACGAAACTGAAGCCAAGCCCGCCAAGGTAACACCAATGGTGATTATCTTTTTAGGTGACAGAAAATCGCCCAAAAAGCCGTTTACAAGCTGGCCGGCTGCATACAAAAACATATATGCAGAGGATAACAAACCAACCGATTCTTCCGTAAACAGTTTGGTTTCGTAAAGCTGCGGTGAAAGAACGCTGAGCATATTGCGCAGATAGTAATTAATAAGGTAGGTTGCAATGCATAAAACGCCTATAATTATGGCAGTTTTTCTTGCTGATTTAGACATTAAATCACTTCCGTCGTTATCATTACGCGGTAAGTATACAACCTTGCATTGCTAAAGTCAACCACTTTTAATTCTTTATTCGATAAAAATTTAAGCACGCTAAAGAACAATGACTTTAGCGTGCTTTTTTGCTTATTTTTTTGTTATAGTAATTTTTACGTCGCCCGTGCTTGTGGTTATCTCACAACGACCGCCATTTACAGTTTTGGGCACGTCGATTTTGCCTGTGCCGGTTGAAACGATAAACACCTTATCTGACAGCAGGTTGCCCTTTACGTCACCCGTGGTAAGGGTGATATAAAGCTCGCCTGCATCGCTGTCTTTAAGCTTAACGTCACCCGTTGAAGCTTTTATAGCAAGCTTTTCATCAACCATAACCTTTTCAAGCTCAACGTCGCCCGTGCTGCTTTTGGCAGTAAGCGATTTGCACTTTACGTCGCGCAGCTTGATATCACCCGTTGACAAAGAAAGCTTAAGATCTTTTGCCGACGCACCGTTAAGGTTAATATCCCCCGTACTGATATCAATTTTTCCATTCCCAAGGGTGGCACCGCACTTTATATCGCAGGTGGAGCCCTTAATATCAAAGGTGTTGAAGGTGTAACCCTTTGGTATAACCACGTCACCGGTGGACGTGTTGAGCGAGAAGAACTCGTAATCGCCCTTTGGAATGCTGACGGTGATTTTTAGGTTGGAAAAACCAAGACCGATTTTGTCATACCAGGCGGCGTCGTCATCTATTTGGACAAGCAAAACGCCCTTTTCTACCTTTACGGTATGAATGGCCTTTTCACGCTCGTGGCAAACAACCGAAATTTTATCGGCAGGCACAAGCTCAACCTCACAATCCTGGGTTTTAATTGATATACCCTTTATTTCTTGATCAACCATATGTGTGTTTGTAACAGTTTTTACAGATAACTTTTCAAAATTCCAACCAAGCATAGTCATCCCACCCACAAAAACAATAACGCCCACTAAGCAAAGAGAAATTGCAGCGGCAATCCAACGCCCTTTATTTTTAATCATTGCTTTTTCTCCTTCCTATAAATCGGTTTTTAAGCTTAAGCAAAAAGCTTTTGGTTAGCTTTGCTCCACCCTTGGTAGCAAGTCGGCAAAGGTAAAACAGCAGTATAGAAAGGCCTGCCATAACCATTCCCCCGCCTATTAGCACTATGCCGGGGATTATTTTGCCCCCTGCTATTTGTGCTATGCCCGAGGCAACGCCCGCCACAAAGCAGCCGACAAAGCATATAAGCATTGCCCACAAAACAATTATCCAAACCCAAATAAGCAGATAAAGCAAAAGCAAAAGCGCAACGCCCACAATGGCAAAGGGCAACCACAAGGGTGAAAAAATAAGCCACGTTATAACTCGCCAAAGGGTGATTTTGCGCTTTGGGCGCACACTCTCTTTAACAATTTTAGCCAAGGGAGTATCGACTATAATTTGGGCTGCAACGTCATCAACCGAGCCGATTTGCTCAACTGCAGCTTCTTCTGAAAGGCCTTCCTCTACTCTATCGTCTATCATTTCGGCGTAAAAACCAAGCCGCTCCTCAATATCGCTGTTAGGCAAGCCCTTAAGCTTTGTGCGAAGCTTATCTATAAACTCGCGTTTATTCACAGTTGTCATCCTCCTTCACCACAAATTGATAAATAGAAAGCATCTCTTTCCACTCTTCTTTAAATTCTTTTATTCTATCTAACCCACTGTCGGTTATGCGGTAATATTTGCGAAGGCGTCCGTCGTGCTCGACAGTGCGTACGGTAAGCATATTTGCTCCCTCTAACCTTTTAAGGATAGTATATAAGGTTGATTCTGACAATTCAACAAACGGCTTTAAATCTTTAATTATCTTATAGCCGTATGAATCTTCATTTTTAATTGATGCCAAAACACAAACGTCAAGCATTCCTCTTTTAAGCTGAATATCCATAGCATACCTCCTATTACGCTATACATCGTATCACGATGTATTATATTTGTCAATAGCTTTTTAATTTTCGCCCTTACATTAATACAAAAGCACCCCCTTTTGAGGCAAGGGGGTGCAAAGTCATTTTAGGGGGTGCAGCCCCTAAATTGGACAATTATTTGATTTCAATCTTATGCCTGTCGGAAATTGAAGTGAAAAGATTTGATAAGAAAGTATCACGACTGGATATTGCATAACAAATATAAAATTCACGATTCTCAACCGAAACAAGAACTTTCTCTGCTTTTATTCCATCAACATAGATGCATTTTTCAGTATCTTTGGGTAAATACAAAAAACTAATTGATTTATGTCCATTTGATGTGTGTATATTGGTGAAGTAATAGTAGTTTTCGTTTCCATCCGGCTCGCTTAAAACAAAATCAGCAAAGCCACTATCGAAAGAAAGCGTTCCGTCATCATTATGTTTTAATACTCTTACGGCATAAGAGGTACTTGGTTCGCCATCAAAGCTATGACAATAACTATAAAATACAATGGTATTTTCTTCATAATCAAAAGTATATATTACTTTATATGGCGGGCAATAATCGAGGCTTGTATCGTTGTTTTCTCTTGCACTTATCTCCATAGCTTGTATGGCTTCTTCCGCTGATGAAAACTTTTGGCCGCTGCATACGATGTTGGAACTCTCTACAAGATTGGTTAAAAGTGCGTTTGCTCCTAATACAAAACATACCAAAAGAAAAATTGCCAAACAATAAGGATTGTAATATGCCGTTTTTTCATATTCACACCTCCAGTAGTTAATTATATTATAGCATAAAACAGCTACAATTCAACTATTTAACGATTACTGCCTGTAATTCAACGATTACCCTTCTAAATCAACGATTATGGTTGTAATTTAACGATTCCATGTCTTTTAACGATTTCAAGCAAATGAAATATTTGCCTTATGCGCCGCAGCGCATTTCACATTGCGAAGCAATATTTCACATGCGAAGCGTATTTCACAAATCCCGTAAGGGATTTATTTCGTTGAAAAAGACCGATGCTTTGTATCAAAGCATCGGTCTTTTTCTGGTGGAGACGAGGAGGATCGAACTCCCGACCTTACGGATGCGAACCGTACGCTCTCCCAGCTGAGCTACGCCCCCATATATCTGCCGCTGCTGCGACAGACATTATTATACTATATATTATTTTAATTACAAGCCCAAAATTCCCAAGTCAAATATAGAAAACATCAGACAAAGCACCTGCGCTAACAAGGTAAACAAGAGCTACAAAGGTTCCAATTCCGCCAAAGATAATACCTAAAATTGAACGGGCAGTTTTGTCACCCTTTACCCGAGAAACAATGCCAAAGATAACTGCTACGGCATCTATTGCCCATCCAACAAGGGGCACGTAGCCCAAAACCAGCGCCAGAATGCCGAATATCATAGCAACGACCGATGACTTTTTGCCTGTTTCAACGGGTTGCTGAGGCATATAGTATATCGGCTGCTGATATTGGGGTTGCGGCTGCACGGGTTGCTGATACATCGGCTGCTGATATTGGGGCTGCGGCTGCACAGGCGGATGATACATCGGCTGCTGATATTGGGGCTGTGGCTGCGCGGGCGGCTGATACGTTGGCTGCTGATAGGCAGGTTGGGGCTGCGCGGGCGGCTGATACGTTGGCTGCTGATAGGCGGGTTGGGGCTGCACGGGCGGCTGATATATCGGTTGCTGATAGACAGGTTGGGGCTGCACGGGCGGCTGATATATCGGCTGCTGATAGGCAGGTTGGGGCTGCACGGGCGGCTGATATATCGGCT
>JAZQSG010000067.1:0-4968 GCA_045630025.1 Acutalibacteraceae bacterium | reverse complement strand
GGCTATGTTCTTGTTTGCCTTTACCACCCTGTTGGGCAACCTTTTCTACGTAGATAAGGCCTTTGACCACCTTTTTGGCAAAACTCCGGGCAAAACCTTTATGCTCTGCTATCGCATAGTGGCCTCTTTGCTTATTCTCGTGGGCGCAGGTCTGTCTGCCGACGTGCTGTGGAACCTGTCCGATATAGGCATGGGCATTATGGCGCTTATAAACATACCCGTAATTTTGATACTTATGCCCAAGGCGCTGCGTGCCTTGAAGGACTATACCTCAAAGTGCAAAATTATGCGAAACCCCGTGTTTAACGCCAAAAGCGTAGGCATAAACGCCGATTTAGACTATTGGCAAGGGGAGTAACGGGCCAACTTTTACAAAACAACCACAATATATAGGGCGCAAAATATTTTTGTGCCCTATTTTTAATTTTCTTGATAAAAATGGTTGACATAAGCAAGTGTTTTATTATATAATTTACACTTGCAGGGTTATGTTTTGGACCTATCTGCCCTTGGGGCAGTGACTATTTTCGGGTCCCCCAAACTAAAGTTTAAGAACGGAGGGGTAAAAGTGTTAAGAACTTACCAGCCCAAAAAGCTTCACGCAAAAAAAGAGCACGGCTTCCGCAAGAGAATGGCTGACAGAAACGGCCGCAAGGTGCTTGCCCGCCGCAGAGCAAAAGGCAGAAAGCGCCTGTCCTACTAAGTGCATCTGCATAAGGGGCTGTTTTATAAGACAGCCCCTTGCTTTTTAGCTTCATACCGAATTGTAACGGAGGGCGCTTTATGACCTTAAAAATGAAGCAAAACCACCTTTTCAGAATGGTTTACTCACGGGGCAAATGCTTTGCATCGTCCCACCTGATAACCTACGTTATGCCCCGTCGCAGTGGCGGCATACAGTTAGGTATCACCACCGGTAAAAAAATCGGTAACGCAGTCACCCGCAACAGGGCAAGGCGAGTCATCAGGGCCGCCTGGCGTGAGTGCGAAAAACAAATATTGCCCGACTGCAGCGCGTTTATCGTTTTTGTGGCTCGCTCCCGTACAGCCCCTGCAAAAAGTACGGACGTTGCCCAAACCATGCTGCAGCAGCTTAAAGACGCCGGTGTGGCGCGGCAGTAATTATGAAAAAACTGCTTATATGGCTGATAAATTGGTATCAGCGCTGTATTTCCCCACTAAAGCCCCCTTGCTGCAGGTTTTACCCAACCTGCTCACACTACGCCGTAGAGGCCATCGAGACCCACGGCGCCTTCAAGGGCTTTTGGCTTTCTGTGTGGCGAATACTCAGATGTAATCCGCTTTGCAAAGGCGGCTACGACCCCGTACCACTGCCGGGGCGTAAAAAACGGAGGTAGTTTATGAACTGGTTAAATGAGTTTTTCGGTTCTATAATCAAGTTTTTTTGCGACGTTTGCGGAAACAACTTCGCTCTTGGCATAATGCTTTTTACCATTGCCATTAACGTTGTGCTTATTCCCCTTAATATCAGACAGCAAAAATCCACTGCATCTCAGGCACGCCTTAAGAACAAACTTGCCAAGCTGCAGGAAAAATATAAAGACGACAAGGCAAAGTACCAGGAAGAGATGAGCAAGCTTTATTCTCAAAGCGGCTCTTCACCCCTTTCGGGCTGTTTGCTTATGTTTATCCGTCTTCCCATCTTCATCGCCATCTATAACGCCGTGCGCAGAGCCCTCGTTTGCATCTACGGGCTGGATGCCGGCATTGTTAAATCGGCTATGAAGGCACTTAAGCTTGATTACGATAGCGGCAATCAGCTTGAGCTTCTTAACCAAGGCACTATCAACAAGCTTCTTAAGCTTGATCCCGATAAATACTCAAAAATACAAGAGGTTTTTGCAGAAAACGACTTCACTCTGTTCGGCATTGACCTTATCGAAACCCCCTCTCTTGCCATTGCACCTATCGTTATCATCCCCTTGTTGTCATTGCTGACCTCACTTGCAAGCTCACTTATCAGCAACTACAACAACAAAAAGATGAATGGCGCCAGCAGCAATGCAGCCACCGGCTGTATGACCTTTGGTATGCCCCTTTTCTCTTTGTTCATCACCTTCAGCGTGCCCGGTGCCGTTGGTTGGTATTGGGTTTGCTCAAACATCGTGTCTACCATCATTATGGTAGCAATGCAAAGAATTTACTTCCCCGGCAAGCTTATTGCCCAGGCCGAAGCTAAAGAGGCAAGAAAGCGCCGCAAGCTTGAGCAAGCGCGCATTAATCCCCCCGCAACCACAAAAAAAGACCTGCTTAAATAAGGCCTTCCCCTTAACGAAAGGATGTTAACTTTAAAATGAGACGAGAAGCAACAGCTACCGCCGCCACCATCGACGAGGCCATTGAGGCCGCCCGTCTTGAGCTTGGTGTAAGCGACGAAATTGACGTAGAGATAGAAATTATCGACCAACCCGAAAAAAAGGTTTTGGGTCTTTTTGGCGGCAAGCCCGCAAAGGTAACCCTCTCTTATGACGACGGCAAAAAGGAAGAAAAACCCAAGAAGGAAAAGAAGCAGCCCGAGAAAAAAGAGAAAAAAGAAGATAAAAAGCCCGAAAAGAAGGATAAAAAGCCCGCAAAGGTTGAAGAAAAGCCCATCAAAAAGGTAGCCATCAACCAAACCGCACTTGACAACACCCTTAATTTTGTTAAGGACGTGCTTTCTCATATGGATATCGGTGAGTTCACCTGCACCGTCAGCGACGTTGACGGCGGCTTCTGCATCACCGTAGACGGCGAGGGCATGGGTGCCGTTATCGGTCGCCGCGGCGAAACCTTGGATGCTATTCAGTACCTTGCCAGCTTGTGCTATAACAACGATGAAGACAGCTTTGTTCGCGTTGTTGTTGATACCAACAACTATCGCGCAAAGCGTGAAGAAACCTTGTCTGCTTTGGCTCTTCGCATTGCAGGTCAGGTTAAAAAGAACAGCAAAAACCACGCTCTTGAGCCCATGAACCCCTACGAGCGCCGCGTTATCCACACCGCCGTTCAAGACGTAGAGGGCGTAACCTCTTGGTCTGTGGGCGACAGCAAGGGTCGCCGCGTTATCATCGGTCTTGCCGATGAGCAGGGCAACCCCCTCAATCCCGACGAGCGTCCCTCTCGCCAGCGCAGCGGCAGAAATGACCGCGACCGCCGTGGCAGAGGCGGCCGTTCATCCCGCGGTGGCAGAAGCAGCGGCTACACCCCTGCAGAGCCCACCCGTGAAAAGCGCAGCGATGCATCAGATTTGCCCCTTTTCGGCAGAATTGATAACAAATAATTGGGGTTTGGCCCCGTCTGAACGCCCACACACCGTGGGCGTTATTTTATCATATTGAGGTGAAAAATATGAGTGGCACCATAGCCGCCATAGCCACCCCCTCGGCAGAGGCAGGCATTGGCGTTATAAGAATATCGGGTGACGATGCCTGCGCCATTGCCGACAAGGTGTTTAAAAGCATAAACGGCCGCACCGTCAGCCAAATGGCGGGCTATACCGCCGCTTTGGGCGACCTTTACGACGCAAAAGGTCACGTTGACCGCGCCGTTGCCCTGCGCTTTGCTGCACCCCGCTCTTACACGGGTGAAGACGTGGTAGAGTTTTCCTGCCATGGCGGCGTTTATTTGCTGCGCCGCGCTTTGCAAGCCGTTTTGGCGTCAGGCGCCCGAATGGCCCACCCGGGCGAATTCACCCGCCGCGCCTTTTTAAACGGCAAGCTTGACCTTACGGCCGCCGAATCGGTTATGACCCTTATATCTGCCAAGGGCAGCGGTGCTCACAAGGCCGCTTTAGCTGCCCAGGGCGGTGCCATTTTTGACGCGGTGCAGTCTATAAAGGCCTCCCTTATCTCGGCCGATGCCGATTTGGCCGCCTGGACCGATTTTCCCGACGAAGACGTGCCATACGTTGAGTCAGCAGGCCTTAAAGCTAATCTGAGCGATGCAAAAAGCCGCCTATCTGCCCTTATTTCTACCGCAGAGCGAGGAAAACTGCTCACCCAAGGTGTAACCACCGCCATAGTGGGCAAGCCCAACGTAGGCAAATCTACCGTAATGAATTTGCTTGCGGGGTGTGACCGCTCCATTGTTACCGATATTGCAGGCACCACCCGCGACGTTATTGAAGATTCCGTAAGCGTGGCAGGGTATACCCTTATTTTGGCCGATACCGCAGGCATTCGCACCACCCAAGACCCCATTGAGGCGGTGGGTGTTGAGCTTGCCCGCAAAAAAATGCAGGATGCACAGCTGGTTATTGCTGTTTTTGATGGCTCGCGCCCCTTTGACAGCCAAGACTACGAGCTTATTGCCGCCATTAAAAATCGACCCCACGTTACCCTTCTTAATAAGTGCGATTTGCCCCTTGCCGCCGACCTGACCGCCCTTTGTGACGAAAATCCCATTAAAATCAGCGCCCGATTTGATTCGGCAGACCCCATCGAGCAGGCCCTGGAGGGCGTGTTGGGCACCGCAGATTTGGATGCCGACGCAGGCATAATCGCCAACGACCGCCAGCTTGACTGCGTAAACCGCGCCTTTTTGGCGGTTGAGGACGCCATTTCCGCCCTTGACAGCGGCTTTACCTTTGACGCGGTGGGCGTTTGCATAGACGATGCCATCGCCGCCCTTTGCGAGCTGACGGGGGAAAGTGCCTCTGAATCGGTGGTTGACGAGGTTTTCAGCCGTTTTTGCGTCGGCAAGTGAACCACTTGAGGCAATACGTACTTACTGCGGTCATTATTACACCCTATCACTCGCGCGGTAACGCAGAGCAGATTTAAGTCGTTTGCAAGTGAGCCACTTGAGGCAATACGTACTCACTGCAGTTATTAAACAAGGTTCCGTCACTCGCACAGAAACGCAGAGCTAATTTTTACCTCTTGTTTTACACAGCGTTGCCGACAGGCAACATATCGAGTGCTTTAGCACATATCGAGATTTTGCGTGCAAAATCATATCGAAAATTCC
>JAZQSG010000066.1:0-15758 GCA_045630025.1 Acutalibacteraceae bacterium | reverse complement strand
TTTGCTGCAAAGTATATCACCGTTGAAGCAGTCGGTGAAGGTAGCGCAACTCTTACCGTTACGATGACAACTAAAGATGAAGAAACAGGCGGCACAAAAACAAGCACGGCCTCCTGGATCTTCACCGTCGGACCACAAACCATCACGATAGACAAAGAATCCGTATCGATAAATATCGGCAGCACTGAAAAAATAAAAGCAACCACTAGCCCGTTGGGACTGAACGTCGTGTGGTCAAGCGATAATGAAGATGTAGCGACAGTGGATGAAAACGGTAATGTAACTGCTGTGGGTATAGGAGAGGCAGTAATTACAGTTGCATCTACAGATGGTAGTTTAATGGATAGTTGTAATGTAACAGTTGTTATTGATAATGTAACTATCACAAAAGACGGCGCTTTCAATAAGGTTGTGTTTAATAATACGGGTAAGGTGTGGCGTTGTATTAATCAAGATATGATTTTTGATGAAGATAATATGAGTGATACATTTTTAATTCAGAGATCTAATTATAATTTTTTCACTTATTACGATGAGAGCGACCCACTTATGTCGAACACGACCCCTAAAGAATATACCGATGAAGAAATCAAACTTTTGTATGCTATAGACCCTTATGGTGTTGCATATTATGTTCAACGTTATGCAAGCGAACAATATTCTGTTAATGGATTAGAAGGTGTTTTAGGATACAAAGATAGAATATTTAGATTGCTGTTTAACAGAGAACCTAAGTATTTTGAACGAGACATATTTGGAGATTGGTTCGAAACGACGGATAAAAGTAATTTATCGGTTGTTCAATCTGAATCGGAATGTGTTTTTGGAATGCATCCTATATGGGATCGTTATACACTTGTACAAATTGTTGAGGCTGCTGCTACGATTGTAAGTATAGCTCTAACTGCGTTGCCTTATGTACCGGCGGTTGCGGCTTACCTTGAAGCGCATAAGAGTGCTCAAGTTATTGCTAAAGTATTTTCATTTACAGCAAGTTCCATTGGTAGCGGTGTCATATCTACTACAGCGGATGTGTTTATCGAAAAAGCATTTGAGAAAACTTCATTGTTGTGGGCTTATAATATTGTTTCATTATATAGCAGCTTAAATGAACTAATATCGGATTTTGATCCGGGTGAGAATTATTATCAACCTATACTTGATAATTGTGCAAACAATCTTCATTACAATGTGTATGTTGAATTACAAAGTGGTCAAAAGTATCAATTGACTGAAATAAGTACGATGATATCTAACAATTAAATTAAAAGAGCCTTGTTTGTACAAGGCTCTTTTAATTTAATTGGAAATTTCGAATAACTTTGTGTTGTACGCTAACAGAATTTTGTTTTTAGAATCTAATATCAGGTAGAATGTGTCACCGATGTTAGAAAGATTATAAACGCCCTTGTCACTCATATCATAAAGATTAGATGAACCATAGTTTTTTACCGGTATGCAATATTTACCAAAGGTTTTGAACTCAAGAATATAGGGGTGACTAAATGAGGAGATAAAAGCAGAACCAACGTATGTAGCTTTTTCCTCGCTATTGATAAGAGTATCAGTTTTTATTATAAATAAATCTTTTTCAATTGCTTTATTGTCTTTGCACGCATCTATTAAGGCTGCAATACAAATATAAGCATAAAAAGCAGGCGGAAAAATAATTATGATTTCCCAAATTAAAAACAATATGTTGAACTCTAAAAGAGAAAATAAAAACACAATGAATGCAATAAGCAAAACAAGTATTATAGGCATTACTATAACCGGTTTTATTGAACTTAAAAACTGATTTCGGTAATCGGTTTTTATTTTTTCAGTGGTTAAAATATCTTTTTTCATTAGCTCTACCTCATTCATTTGTTTGATCAGTTTTTGTTGTATCATCCGGCTTATAATCCCAATCTCCGTTTGATTTTTCCCACAAATAGATAAAAGCAGCTACCAAAAGAAATCCGCCTGCTATCAAAGCGATTATTCCGCATATAAGGCAAAACACAAAATTAAATTTATTGCTGTTAATAATTTGGTTTACAAAAAATCCAAGGCCAACGCCGCCGCCAACAGCAATTATGATGGCCAATGCTTTAAACAAACTTTTCATTTTAACCCTTCCTTTATCATGGGCACAACCTTATAAATGTCGCCGCAACCCATTGTTATAATCAAATCGCCCTCTTTGGCAATAGAGCAAACCTGCTTTGCAATAGCTTCAAAATCGGGGCAAACGGTGCTGTTGGGTATTTTTGCCGCCAAATCGGAAGAATATATATTCCAATCGTTAACCTCGCGGGAGCCCATAATTTCGCTAAGCACGGTAATATCGGCAATCTTAAGTGCCTCGGCAAAATCGTCCAGCAGCATTGCAGTGCGGCTGTAGGTAAAGGGCTGAAACACCGCAATCACACGGTTATACTCCATCTGCTTTGCCGTTGCAAGGGTCACGCTGAGCTCCTTGGGATGATGAGCGTAGTCGTCGGCAATGGTGATGCCGCCCTCGTCATAGAGTATCTCAAAACGGCGGTGAGCACCGCCAAAGGTGAGCAGGGCAGATTGAATTGCCTCATAGCTTGCACCTGCGTGCAGTGCGGCAACGGCAGAGCCCAAAGCGTTCAACACGTTGTGTTTGCCGGGCACGCCCAATTTTACGCTGAAAAGCTTTTGCCCGTTTTCGGTAACGTCAAAGCAACCGAAGGCGCCTTTTTCAAAATAAACGTTTTCGGCTCTGTAACGGCAATTTTCGCCATAACCAAAGGTGATTATTTCGCTTTTTACATCCTTAACGGCCAGCATGGATTTTTCGTCATCACCGTTAACTATAACCGCCTTTTGAGCCGAACCTGCAAAATCGGCAAAGGATTTTATAAGGCGCTCTACCGTTTTAAAATACTCCATATGGTCTTCGTCGATGTTAAGCAGCACCGCCACGTCGGGCGACATCTGCAAAAAGGTATCAACGTATTCACAGCTTTCGCACACAAGCAGCTCTGACTCGCCAACGCAGCAGTTGCTGTGTATTTTGGGCAAAACGCCGCCTATTACTGCCGAAGGGTCAAGCTCGGCATCTAACAAAATAGAGGTTATCATTGATGAAACGGTGGTTTTGCCGTGGGTGCCGCAAACGCCTATAACGTGGTCAAATTTGCGGGTAACCGCACCCAAGAGCACTGAGCGCTCAATACAAGGTATACCCCTGTTTGCCGCTTCAACCAATTCGGGGTTGGCCTTGTTAATGGCGGCAGAATAAACAACCAGCTGTGCATCGCCGACGTTTTCGGCCTTGTGACCTATGGTAATGGGCACGCCCAAATTTTTAACGCGGTCAAGGGTATAAGAGGGGTTGTTGTCAGACCCTGTCAGCTTATAGCCCCTGCTGTGCAAAAGCTCTGCAAGGGGGCTCATACCCGAGCCGCCAATGCCAATCATATGTATTCTTTCAACGCTGTCAATAAGACGGTCGGTATCTTTCAGAATTTTCATCAATAACCACCAACTTCAGTAATCTTACAATATATTATAATCTATCTTGGCAATAAAATAAACAGTAAAATTCAAAAAAAGATAAAAATATCAACAATTTTCGGTTGGCATACAATGTAAAGAGGTGTGTTAACTTGAAAAAATCCAACTACAATACCTCTCTCGTGCTATTGGGAGGGGATGAGCGAATGCGAAAAACCGCACAAATTTTGTCCCACCGAGGGTATAACGTTACCGATTATCCTTGCCCTCGGCTTTGTGACGGGCAGTTTGATGCCGATTATGTAATTCTTCCGCTGCCCCTTACGGTAGACGGTGTGCACCTGCTGTGCGGGGATGAAAGCAAAATCGAATTGGTTGACATAATATCAAAAGTCCCAAAGGAAGCCAAAATTCTTGCAGGATGTGTCAGCGAGCGCAACGGTGACGCTTTTGAGCAAAGGGGCCTCAGCTATACCGATTACTATACCGATGAAAAGCTTTTGCTTTACAACGCTCAACTTACCGCCGAGGCAACCTTGCAAATTGCAATGCAAAGCACAAAGCAGAGCATAAAAGGTATGAGAGTGCTTGTGGTGGGTTGCGGCAGGTGCGGCAAAGCAACCGCAAAAATATTTAAAAATATGGGGGCAAGGGTTACCTTAACCTCAAGGCGGATAAAAGATAAAATCAAAACGGCTTTAATTGGGGTAAAAGCAGGCAAAACCATGTGTTTATCACGTTTGGTGCCAAATTTCGATCTTATAGTTAACACCGTTGCCCACCCTTTGTTTAACCGTGAGGTGCTTAAAAGCATCCCCAAAGGCACCCTGCTTATCGAGCTTGCCTCGTCGGCCGCAGGCATAGATAGGCAAGCAGCAGAGGAGTTGGGCACAAAGCTTATATATGCGCCGGGCTTGCCGGGCAAATATTTGCCCCAATCTGCAGCTGAAGCAATAGCACAAGCTGCACAAAGAATAATAAAGGAGGAAACCTTATGACTGATTTAAAGGTGGGCTATGCGCTGTGCGGCTCTTTTTGCACTATGAGCCAATCGGTAGAGATATTGGCTGCTTTATCCAAATCGGTTGACATAACACCTATTATGTCACCCATAGCCGCAACCCAAGATACCCGATTTGGCAAGGCAGAGGATTTTAAGCAAAAAATTCGCAGCACAACCAAAAAAGAGATTATAACCACTGTTGCCGAAGCCGAACCCATCGGCCCCAAAAAGCTGCTTGATGCTATGATAATAGCGCCTTGCACGGGCAACACCCTGGCAAAGCTTGCCTTGGGCATTACCGACACGTCGGTTACAATGGCGGCAAAAGCACATCTGAGAAACGGCCGACCTCTTATTTTGGCCCTTGCCACCAACGATGCGCTGTCGGCCTCTGCCAAAAATATCGGCGCGCTTATGAACACTAAAAACATTTACTTTGTTCCTATGTCACAGGATGACGCACAGGGCAAACCAACCTCTGTGATAGCCAATTTTGAACTGATAGAAAAAACACTTTTCAGCGCCTTATCGGGGCAACAAATACAGCCGATTATGCTTTAAAAATAAAAAAATGGTTAAAAAATGAATATTTTACTTGATTCGCGGCATAAATTGTTGTAACATAAACTTGCAAAGGCAAGGAGGAATGAAAATGTTTGATAAAACCATGACCTTCTCGGTTGGGGATGAAAGAGACCGCGAAATTCGCACCATCCTCAATACCGTATACAATGCTCTTAAAGAAAAGGGTTACAATCCTATCAATCAGTTGGTTGGTTACATTTTGTCAGAAGACCCCACCTACATCACCACCAACCAAAACGCCCGCTCGCTTATACGCCGCCTTGACCGCGATGAGCTTTTGCAGGCATTGCTTAAATATTATTTTGAGCAATAATTAGTTTTTAAAATAAATCAAACCCCTGCTGTATTCGGTTGAATACGGCAGGGGTTGTTTTGTTTTTATCCGGCACGATAGGCGGAAAGCAAAACGTTTTCTTTTTGAATATCGGTATACAAGGCCCAGTCGGTGCTTTTAATAAAGGTTGATTTAACACTTATTTGTGTCAAGCTGGCTCTAAAGGCGTTAAACTCTTTGTCAAACTCATCCTTACTTACCGCCTTTTGCTTGCCTGCAATATAATATTTGCCTTCGTCGGCAGGTTGAGGGGCAGAGCTTGGTTGTGACGAGGGGCTGCTTGTATCGGCAGAGGATACCTCCTCTTCCAAATAGTCAACGTGAAATAAAACCGATTGACTAAGCTGGTTTTTGCTAAAGGTTATTTTGCTCCAAATCTCTTGAGAACCTTTTTCGGTTAACATTGTATAGTGGTTAAGATAAAACTTGTTGCCGTCCTTATCCTCCCAAGCGGTTAAATCCTCAACGCTGAAGGATAAATTGGCATCCTTCTTCATTTCCGAAGGGGTGCCTTTTTCATCAATTTTAAATGCTGCCGTGTTGCAGTGCAGCTTATCGTTACCGCCCAGTTGAACAAGCAGCTCTTTATTGCCGTCAAGGTCAATATCAAAAAAGAAATAGCCGGTGGCGTAAAAGCCCGAAACGCCGTAGGTGGGCATACTGTCGGCAAAGCACCATACCTCTTGCTGACCTAACAAGCCCTTAACAATGGCCAAAATCTGACTGTCATCTCTTGAAGATGGGGCCACTGAAGAGCCGCTTGTGCCAACGGTTGACATGGCCTTGTCGGGCACGGGGTTGCACCCAAGCTGAGCACCGCCCGAGTTACAGCCGCACAGCGAAAGGATTAAAACCGCCCCCGCCAGCATTAAACAAATTAATTTTTTCAAGCCGTTATCCTCCCAATTGATTACAAGCTGAACTCATCGGCAGAGTGAACTTGCTTTTTGGGCAGGAAGGGCTCGCGCTTAAGAGGGTCGTACTTAAAACGGCCGCACTTATCGTCGGGGTCCATAACACCCTTTTTTTCACAAAAAACGCTTTTGCCGTCAGCCGACAGGCGACCAACCTCGCAAAGGGCACATTTTTTGGTAATTTCGGTATGAGGTTTCATAACACTTCTCCAATTCGAAATAATACACAATCATTATATCATTTCAAATCGAAAAAATAAAGAGCAAATTTACGCTTTTTGAGAAAGAGTGCACAAAAACAGAGCCGACATCATAAGCATAGCTACCGAAAGAGGCACCGACATAGGCCACGCCCAAAGCTCTTGGCCTGCCGTGTTAGACATAATTTCTACGCTTTGCCCCAACAGCTTAATGCCGCCGTGGCAAATAATCCATCCAAGCAGAGCGGCCGCCGCCCGTGATAAAAGCAACCGCTTTAAGCCGATAAGCCCCCGCGAAAGGGTCATCACCTGGCAAATAACCGAAAAACCGCCAAAGCAAATCAGTCCGCATATTATGGGCGCCGAGAGCCCCGCCGTTGCCGCAAAGCGGGTGCCTACGGTCACTTCTGATAAAGCCGATATCCAGGGTAGCCCAAACCTGTCAAACAGACGTGAAACGGCCGAAAAAAGCAAAACGTAGCCGCACACCGTCAGCATTTGAGAGCAGGCCTCCGACACCGATTTTACAAAGGCGTCGGGCAAAGAATCGGCAGGGGCATCGGCGACGGGCTTAACCGCCTCAAGGGGAGCAAAGCGCCCCAAAAACCAACCGATGATAATCGACGACAAAAGGTGAGATAAATAAATAATCCAACCAACGTAAAGGTTGCCAAGCAGACCTTTTCCGACTGCAACAATGGCCATCCCTGGCCCCGCGTTTATGCAAAAACACAGCATCCTTTTGGCGGTGGATGAGCTTATACCTCCGTTTTTATAAAGCTGTGCCACGGCGGTTGCACCAACGGGGTATCCACCTATTATCGACAGTAAAAAACACCCCGCCGCCCGCGTAGGTATTTTAAACAGACGGGCAAAACCTTTTTCAAAGGGTTTGGCCAACACTCTTACAGCCCCCGATTTGCCAATAAAGCCCGACAGCACCATAAAAGGGAAAAGAGACGGAATAATCACCTGGCCGCATAAATCAAGCCCGTCAATAATCCCTGCCTTAATATTGTCGCCAAAGGCCAAAAGTGATGCGGTTAAAAAGGCCGCCCCCAGCGCCACCAAAAACCTAACACCCTTGCTCACACCAACACCCCGCAAAAAATAAACCTTGTACTCAGCATTTTTATCAAACCGTCCTCATAACCTTTAATACGACGGATGGAGTGATATTATGTCAACCAAAAAAGGAAAAAATCTGGAGTTCATCGACCGCGCCCTTGACCTTCCTACGGGAACTGTGGGAGGGGGTGCAACCGTCATTCTTCACTCTGACCGAGAGGTTATAGTTGACGGCTGTAGGTCGGTTATATCATGCTCAGAGGAAGAAATAAAGCTAAACGTCGGCAATCGTGGGCTGCTTATAAAAGGCAGGGGGCTGATTATAAAGGTGCTTACCGATAGAGAAATCACTCTTTCGGGCAGCATTACAGCCCTGGAATTTTGCTGATGGGGGATAGCGATGTTTATAATAAAGCTTACAAGGTTTTTATTGGGCTACCTAAAAATTAACGTATGGGGCAGATTTCCCGAGCGTTTTTTAAACGTGTTGGCAGGCAAAGGCATAAAAATATGGAATACCCGCCGCCAAGGTGAAAGCATTGAGCTTTGCATTTTGGCAAAGGATTATAAAAAGGTGCGCAAGCTGCGGCAAAGGTGCCCCGTCAGCATTCGTACGAAGCAAAAACGGGGGGTTCCCTTTGTTTTTCGCAAATACAAGCGCCGAAGTGGGCTGGCGGCAGGCCTGGCCCTTTACGTGGCGGCCCTTGTTATGATGCCTAAAATTGTTTGGGGAGTTAACGTAAGCGGCAATACCGCCATAACCGACGAGCAACTGCAAACCGCATTGCGAGACGTGGGCATATATTCGGGCGCCTCGGTAAAAGATATAGATGCGCCCAATATGCGACTCAG
Source organism: Acutalibacteraceae bacterium (assembly GCA_045630025.1). Lineage (GTDB taxonomy): Bacteria > Bacillota > Clostridia > Oscillospirales > Acutalibacteraceae > RGIG2206. The sequence goes on along the minus strand of JAZQSG010000066.1, from coordinate 7,334 downwards.
ATTGTGCTTGCTGCTGCCCGAAATATCCTGGGCGGCGGTTAACGTAGAGGGCTGCTTTGTAAACGTTGAAATTCGTGAAACCGACGAGCTTATGCTTGCCGATAAGCGCCCTTGCAATTTGGTTGCACAATGCGACGGAGTAATTAAAAAGGTTTACGTGCGGGCAGGCATTTCTACCGTAAAGGTGGGCGACGGGGTTCGCAAAGGGGATATGCTGGTTTCGGGCACCGAGCAATACTCGTCGGGCGTAACGAAATTCCGTCACAGCGACGGCGAGGTTATAGCCCGTGTAGAAAAACAGATAACGGTAAAAATTCCCCTAAATCAAATAAAAACCACCTATACCGGCAGGGTGGTTACAAGGCAGGTGCTTACCGCCTTCAACCGTGATATTCCCTTGTATATAGGCGGCGTTAATTACGATTATCGGTTAGAGACCGAGTCTTCCCAAATAACCATACAAAATACCCGCTTGCCCTTCACCATAACACGGGGAAATTTTTACGAAAGGGTGCAAACGCCTTACCTTCTTACTCAATCAGAGGCACGGCAAAAGGCATTGCAAGAGCTTGAAAAAATACAGCAAACACAGCTTGAAGGGTTTAGTGTAATTACTCGAACTCTAAGCTACAACCCGACTCAAAATCACCTTGAATTGACGGCGTCTTATATTTGCGAGGGCAACATAGCCAAAAAAGAATACATTTACGTTTCAGAGGGGTAGGGCAACTATTTTACCCCTCTTTTTTTCTTTAGAAAAAATTTTAAAAAAATTTATATAAAATCTTTGAAATAAATTGCATTCTGTGATAGAATGATATTAAGAAAAGTATGCCCAAATTAAAGGAGTGAGCAACACCTATGTATGAGCAAACGGTTAGCATCGAAAGAATAGAAGAGGCGGTAAACCTTTTCGGCAGCTTCGATGAAAACATTAAGCTTATTGAAAGGGAATATTCAGTAACCATGACACTGCGCGGCAGTGAAATAAAAATACAAGGCGAACCCGAGCAGGTGGCGTCTGCCGCCAGGGTAGTTGCGGCTCTGCTTATGCTTGCCTCAAAGGGCGAACTGTTGGGCGAGCAAAACGTGCGCTATACCATGAGCTTAGTCAGCGAGGGCAAAGAGGATGAGCTGGCTCAGCTTGCAGGTAATGATTGCATATGCATTACCGCACGCGGCAAACCCATCAAGCCCAAGACCCTTGGCCAAAAGAGGTATGTTGAGGCCATCCGCAACAATACAGTTGTGATAGGCGTTGGCCCTGCAGGAACGGGCAAAACCTATTTGGCAGTAGCGTTGGCGGTGGCCGCCTTCAGAGATAAGCAGGTCAACCGCATTATAATTACCCGACCTGCCGTCGAAGCGGGTGAAAAGCTTGGCTTTTTGCCGGGCGACCTGCAAAGCAAGGTGGACCCTTATTTGCGCCCCCTTTACGACGCGCTGTTTGATATGCTGGGTGCCGAGGCCTTTGCCCGTTATCAAGAGCGTGGCAACATCGAGGTTGCCCCACTTGCTTATATGCGCGGCCGAACCCTTGAAGACAGTTTTATAATTCTTGACGAAGCGCAAAACACCACGCCCGAGCAAATGAAGATGTTTTTAACGCGATTGGGCTTTGGCTCAAAAATCGTAGTAACGGGCGACGTAACGCAAATAGACCTGCCTGACGGCCGCAAATCAGGACTTGTGGAGGCATGCACGGTTCTTAAAAACGTTGAAGATATAGATATAATTCGTTTTTCCGAAAAGGATGTTGTGCGCCACCAGCTTGTACAGCGCATAGTAAAAGCATATGAACGATATGAAGACGTAAAAAGGAGTAGGTCTGATCATGGGCAAGGTAAAGGTAATAATAAGTGACCGTCAAAAAGCAATCGCCATTCCAACCGGGTTGCGTCTTTTGGTGCGCAAGGTTTGCACCGCCGCACTTAAAGAGCAGGGATTCGCACAGGATGCCGAGGTCAACGTAACCTTTGTGGATGACGAGCAGATACATCAGTATAATCTTGAGTTTCGCAATATCGATCGCTCAACCGACGTGCTCAGCTTCCCCCTGGGCGAAAACGGAGAGTGGGATATCAATCCCGAAACCGATATGGCAATGCTTGGCGATATAGTTATTTCGTTAGAGCATGCCGTAGCCCAGGCCAAAGAGTACGACCATTCCTTTGAGCGAGAGGTTGGTTATCTTACCGTTCATTCCATGATGCACCTTTTGGGCTACGACCACGTTAACGGTGGCTTGGAAGCGGATGAAATGCGATATCACGAAGAGCAGGTTATGGAAATGCTTGCATTAAGAAGGTAGGTTAAATATGAACACAGTTTCAGCGTTTATAGCCATTGTGGGTCGACCCAACGTGGGCAAATCCTCAATAATGAACAGAATGCTTGGTCAAAAGGTGGCTATCGTTTCCGATAAGCCCCAAACCACCCGCACGCGCATAATGGGCGTGCTTACTCAAAACGAGTGCCAGCTTGTTTTTGTCGACACCCCCGGTTTGCACAAGCCCCGTACCCGTCTTGGTGAAAGCATGGTCAAGGCGGTGGGCGATTCTATGGGCGACGTGGATGCCTGTGCATTGGTAATCGATTGCTCCGATGTGCGAAGCGACCTTTCTGCTTCACCTGCCGAGGCCGAGCTTATCGAGCGCTTTAAAAAGAGCAAAACTCCTGCTGTGCTTGTTATCAACAAGGTGGATTTGCTTGAAGATAAGTCAAAGCTGCTGCCCATAATCAGCGCTTATTCCGCCCTTTACGATTTTAGCGCCGTCGTGCCCGTTTCGGCATTGGATGGCAGCGGAGTTGACGACTTGGTTGCAGAGCTTACAAGGTTTGCGCAGCCCTCACCTCACTACTTTTCCGACGATGCCCTTACCGACCAAACCGAGCGCACGCTGGCTTCCGAGATTATAAGAGAAAAACTTTTGCGTTTTCTTGATAAAGAGGTGCCTCACGGTATTGCAGTGGGTATTGAGCGCTTTGCCGATAGGGTAACAAGCGGCGGCGAAGATATAATCGATATAGAAGCTATAATCTATTGCGAGGCCGAAAGCCATAAAGGCATTATTATAGGCAAAAAGGGAGCAATGCTTAAAAAAGTATCCTCAAAAGCCCGCGAAGATATGGAAGAGTTTTTTGAATGCAAGGTTAATTTGTCTTGCTGGGTAAAGGTTAAAGAGGATTGGCGCAACCGTCAAGGCCTTATCCATAATTTCGGATTGGACTGATTTACCTTAAATACCCCCAATTATAATGCACATTATAAAAAGGGGGATGGTTTTAATGAACAAACAACAGGCGTGGAACGCCTTTTACGCCACGGGCAAGGTTGCGGCCTATCTTGATTACAAAAACGCATCTACGGAGGATGAGTATGAAGTTGAACACCGACGGACTGATTTTAAAAAGCAGTCAAACGGGGGAACAAGACCGCTTGGTCACCATACTAACACGTGATTTAGGCGTAGTGCGTGCTTTTGCCCACGGTGCGGCCAAGGCAAAGGGTCGCAGCGCAAGCGCAACCGAAACCTTGTGCTATTCAACCTTTACCTTAAGCGAGCACAAGGGTACATATTCTATTTCAGAGGCCACTCCCGTAGAACTGTTTTTCGATCTTCGCGCCGATATAGAGCGCACCGCACTTGCTCAATATTTTTGCGAGGTGGCAATGAATTTGGCCGTTGAGGGTGAAAACGCTTCCCTTCAGCTTAAGCTTATACTCAACTGCCTTTACTTGCTGTCAAAAAATCTTCGGGATAAAAGAATAATAAAATCGGTTTACGAGCTTAGAATGATGACTATAAGCGGCTTTATGCCCGATCTTGCCGAATGCTGCGAATGCGGTCAAAGCAAAATCGACCACCCCCTGTTTGATATAAACGGCGGCGTTATAAGGTGCCAAAGCTGCGGCGGCGGACGGGCAATAACCCAAGGTGTTTTGGATGCTATGCGCCACGTGTGCACGGCCGACGATATGCGCATTTTTTCTTTTGAGCTTGGTGAAGAATCTCTCAAGCTTTTGGGCGAGATAACCGAAAGGTATCTGCTTGGTCAATGCGACCGTAGCTTTACCGCACTTGAATTTTATAAAAGCTTGTTTTAACACGTTAACGAAAGGTAGAAAGAGTATGTCAAAAATGTCAAAGCACTGGAAGGTGCTTGAACTTGATAGGGTGCTTGAGCGTCTTGCACAGCTTACAGGCAATGCCGATGCTGCCCAAATGGCCCGCGAATTGGCACCTACCGACAGCTTGTATGAAGCGCAGCGCCTGCTTGATCAAACCGATTGCGCGTACATATTGTCGGCTCGCTTCGGTTCCCCCTCTTTTGGCGGAATGAGCAATATTAAATCCTCTTTGTGCCGTGCACAGGCAGGGGCGTCTCTTTCTTTGCGTGAACTGCTTAATATCGGTGAAAACTTAAGAATTTACCGTTCGCTAATCGAGTGGCGGGGCAGAGCAGGCGAGCAAAACGTGCTTGACGCCCTTTTTGAAGGAATTACCCCCCTTCGCAGAATAGAAGAAAAGCTGCTTTCATCCGTGTTAAGTGAAGAAGAGGTGGCCGACGGTGCCTCCGAAAAGCTGGCGTCAATAAGGCGCAAAATCCGTTCCACCCAAAACAGCGTAAGGGAAAAACTTGATAAAATCATCCGTTCTCCCCAAATGTCAAAATATTTGCAAGAGCCGGTTGTTACCATCCGTTCGGGCCGATTCGTAGTGCCCGTAAAGCTTGAGCATCGCTCAAACGTGCCCGGCCTTGTTCACGATACCTCCTCATCGGGCGCAACGGTTTTTGTTGAGCCCATGAGCGTTGTTGAAGCCAACAATGAAATAAAAGTGCTTATAAATGAAGAAGATGCCGAGATAGAGCGCATCATTGCCGAGCTTTCCGCCTTGGTTGGCGAATACGCCGACGAGGCATTGGTGTCTTACGATTGCGCCGTAGAGCTTTGCCTTATTTTTGCCAAGGCAAACCTGGCCTACGATATGAAGGCGTCGAAGCCCATTCTTAACGATAAGGGCCTTGTGCGACTCAACAAGGCGCGTCACCCTCTTATCGACCCTAAAAAGGTGGTTGCCATCGACGTTACCTTGGGCGATACCTTCGATACACTTATTGTAACGGGCCCCAACACGGGCGGCAAAACCGTAACCTTAAAAACCATTGGTCTGCTTACCCTTATGGCCGCCTGCGGTATGCTTATACCCGCGGGCGATAACAGCCATATTGCCATATTTAGCTCGGTAATGGCCGATATAGGCGACGAGCAATCCATAGAGCAATCTCTTTCCACCTTCTCGTCTCATATGGTTAATTTGGTGGATATTCTTGATAATTGCGGCCGGTGCAGTCTTGTGCTGGTTGACGAGCTTGGCGCAGGCACCGATCCCGTTGAGGGTGCGGCCTTGGCCCAGGCACTTATAGAGGCCCTTCGTGCAAGGGGCTGCCGAGTGGCTGCCACCACCCACTATGCCGAGCTTAAGGCCTACGCCATTGATACCGCAGGGGTAGAAAACGCCTGCTGCGAGTTTGACGTTGCTACCCTTAGTCCCACCTACCGCCTGCTTATCGGTATGCCGGGCCGTTCCAATGCATTTGCCATAAGTGAGCGGCTGGGTCTGTCTGCCGATATTGTTCGCCGAGCCAAGGGCATGATATCCGATTCTGACAAAAGGTTTGAGGGAGTCGTTCGTTCACTTGAGCAAGCCCGTCGTGCGGCAGAGGATGAGCGGCGAGAAACCGCTCGCCTGCGAGCCGAGCTTGACGAGGCCAAAAAGGTAGCAAAGGAAAGCGCCGATAAAGCGGTAAAAGAGTACGACCGCGTTGTTGAAAAAGCCCAAAAGGATGCACAGCGCATAATTGATAAGGCCACCCGTACCGCCGATGGAATGATTGCCGAGCTAACCGAATTGCGCAAGCAAGCGGTAAAGGGCGGCGAAGCCGATATGCTTGCCAAGGCAAGGGCGGCCGTTAAAAAAGCCGAAAACAGTATGGATTCTCAACGCCGTGAAGAGGATGTAAAATACGAGTTGCCCCGACCTCTCGTGGTGGGTGACTACGTTCACGTGGTTGATGCTAACTGCGGCGGCTACGTTTTGCGTTTGCCCAACTCATCGGGCAGCTTAACGGTTGATATAAACGGAATGAAGATGTCGGTCAACGTGGGCAGGATTCGCCTTGTGGATGCCCCCAAGGCCAAAAAGAGCCAAACGGGCGGACGTCGCACTACTACCGTCACCCGAGCAAACACGGGCGCAAAAACCGAAATTGACCTGCGGGGCAGAACGGCCGACGAAGCTATTATGGAGCTTGACCGTTTTATTGATTCAGCTATGCTTAGCGGAATGAATTTTGTTCATTGCATTCACGGCAAGGGAACGGGTGTGCTGCGCAAGGCAATACACGACCATTTGCGCCGCCATAAGCAGGTGCGCTCCTGGCGCCTCGGCCTTTACGGTGAAGGGGAAGACGGCGTAACCATAATCGAACTGAAATAAAAACAAAAAACTCAACTTTTCATCAAAAGTTGAGCTTTTTAATTGCACAGGCCAAAATATAATCACCGTATTCATAATATGCTGCGCGTACATAGCTGGGGGTGGTGCGGCTAAAACCTTTGAATATGCGACCAAAACAAAGGGCATTACACTTATTAATTTAGCCAATTAACCAATAAAAAACGGGGCGTTTTGTACATTGCTACAAAATATTTCGTTTTTTGCAAATTTAACAAAATAATGGTTGAATTATACTTCTTAAAAATGGTATAATGCGGCAACTTTATAAAAGGGGAAAGGCAATGAAAAACAACGCTTTTCGTATAATTGCATTATTTTTAACCTTTGCATTGTTTACGTCTTGCACGGCACCGATTTCTACCTCTTCTTCAAATGCTTCAAAGCCGGCTTCAAGCGATGCTTATTCGGCATCGTCTCAAAAGTTTTCATCGGTTGAGCAATCCTCTGCCACGTCATCCTCGGTCAGCAACCCGTTGGGCAAACTCGATAAGTCAACGGGCAACGCCCCCGCAGGTTACGAAAAATACAGCGGCACCCGTGACCCTTTTTATTGGCCCTTTGCCGCCACGTCAATTTGGAATATGCCCATCGGCTCGGGCGCGGTGCTTAAAAAAGCAAACTTCGAATCAGAACGCGCCGTCACCACCGATACTGAATACGTAATTCAGGTTAAGGCAAGCGACCCTGTGGTTGAGCTTTACACCCCAAATTCCTTTAAAAATCGCTGGCCGGGCAACCGTCTGCTTGGCACTATGCAGGTGCCTTACGATTTCATCCTGGCCGGTGCCCAAAGTCGGATCGTAGCCATGT
>JAZQSG010000065.1:0-5456 GCA_045630025.1 Acutalibacteraceae bacterium | reverse complement strand
GGGGATTCCACGAGGAGCCGGAGCAATACCGTCAAGGTGGAACACACCGAGAGTTTTATTATCTTTTGCAAACTCACGCTCACCCTGTAAAACGTGTACCTCAACAGAGGTCTGACCGTCTGCAGCGGTAGAGAAAATCTGGCTCTTTTTGGTGGGAATGGTGGTGTTGCGGTCGATAACCTTGGTGCAAACGCCGCCCATGGTTTCAATGCCCAAAGAAAGGGGAGTAACGTCAAGCAACAGCAAGCCCTTAACGTCACCGCCAAGAACACCGCCCTGAATTGCGGCGCCAACGGCTACGCACTCGTCGGGGTTGATGCCCTTAAAGGGCTCTTTACCCATAAACTGCTTAACCGCCTCTTGAACTGCGGGAATACGGGTAGAGCCGCCAACCATAAGCACCTTGTGGATATCGCCTGCAGAAAGACCTGCATCAGAGAGGGCCTGACGAACGGGAGCCATGGTTTTTTCAACCAAGTCGCCGGTAAGCTCGTTAAACTTGGCGCGGGTAATGGTGGTTTCAAAGTGCTTGGGGCCGGTTGCATCGGCAGTAATAAAGGGCAGGTTGATTTCGGCAGTGGTCATACCCGAAAGGTCGATTTTTGCCTTTTCAGCGGCCTCTTTAACACGCTGCATAGCCATTTTGTCGGAAGAAAGGTCAATGCCGCTTTCCTGCTTAAAGGTGGCGCAGATGTAGTTCATTATGCGCTGGTCAAAGTCGTCGCCGCCCAAACGGTTGTTACCTGCGGTTGCAAGAACCTCCTGAACGCCGTCGCCCATTTCAATAATAGAAACGTCGAAGGTACCGCCGCCAAGGTCGTAAACCATAATTTTTTGATCGTTTTCTTTGTCTGCACCATAGGCAAGAGCAGCAGCGGTGGGCTCGTTGATAATACGCTTAACCTCAAGGCCTGCAATTTTGCCTGCATCCTTGGTGGCCTGGCGCTGTGCGTCGGTAAAGTAGGCAGGAACGGTAATAACGGCCTCGGTAACGGTGGTGCCAAGGTATGCCTCGGCATCGGCCTTAAGCTTTTGCAAAATGATGGCGCTTATCTCTTGAGGAGCATAATCCTTGCCGTCGATGGCTACCTTGTAAGCGGTGCCCATCTCGCGCTTGATAGAAGCAATGGTGCGGTCGGGGTTGGTAATGGCCTGGCGCTTTGCAACCTGACCAACCATACGCTCACCGGTTTTTGAAAATGCTACAACAGAAGGGGTAGTGCGCATACCCTCGGCGTTGGCAATAACTACCGGCTCGCCGCCTTCGATAACTGCAACGCAAGAGTTGGTAGTACCCAAGTCAATTCCTATAATCTTTCCCATAATAAAAAATCCTCCAAAATAAAATTTATAGTTAATTTTTTTGTTGACGTAATCAGTTGGCAACCTTGACCATTGCAGGTCTAATAACCGTGTCGCCTATCATATAGCCCGTTTGAAGCACCTGAACAACGGTGTTTTCACCCACGCTGTCGTCATCAACGTGCATAACGGCCTCGTGAAAATTGGGGTCAAACTGTGCACCCTCGGCCTCTATCTTTTTAAGCCCCAGGCGGTCAAGCCCGTCGGTAAGCTGCTTAATAATCATCTCAAGGCCTTTGGTGTATTCTGCCGATTGAGGGTCGCTTTGACCTGCACGCTCAATATTGTCGGCAACGGGTAACAGAGCTTTAACAACCTCTGCCTTAACGAAAGAGGCAATATCTTGCTTTTCTTTTTCGGTGCGGCGCTTAAAATTGTCAAACTCGGCGGCTGTGCGAAGCAGCAAATCCTTATTTTCGGCAAGCTCTGCGGTGGCTTTTTCAAGCTCTGCCTGAAGCTTGGCAGTTTCGCTTTTGGTTTTTTTGCCCTCTGCCTTCTTTTTGGGTGCCTTTTCTTCAGCTACCTCCGGTGCAGTAGTTTTTTCCTCTGCCATTTATATCATTCCTTTCGTTTGGTCGCTGTTAAATTCACCCAGCAGTTGGGCGAAATAATATATGCAGGGCAACAGCTTTTCATAGTTCATTCGGGTAGGCCCTATTATGCCTATATAGCCCGACGTAGTGCCCATTGCGTATTTTGCCAAAACCAAGCTTGAACGGTCCAGAGCGGTGTAGGCCGTGTCACCACCAAGGATGACCCCCGACTCTTTATCCCAGGCGTCAAGCATTGCCAGCACCTCGTCCCCCCGTGAGAAGAGGTCAAAAAGCTCGTGAGCTTTTGAAAGGGTAACGCCGTGGTGGCTAAGCAGGCGGGTTTCGCCCACCAGCTGCAGCTTGGCGCTTGCCAGCTCTTCAATAATTTCGCCAAGGGCCGCTATGGGCTCGGTAAGCTCGAGAGCATATTGCCCTGCCCGTGCCACAATCGTTTGCAGGGTAGCGGGTTGCACCGACGACAGCTCTTGACCCACCAAATTTTCTTCGGCCAAGGCAACAAATCGGCTTATTAAATCGCTTGTAAGGGTAAGTGCAAAGTTGTATACCCTGCTTACCACGGTGCCCGAAGAGGTAACTATAACCACAAGGGCTCGGTTGGGCGACATGGGTATCAGTTCAACCTTATGAATAAGGGTGCCCTCGTCTGCCCTAACGGTAAAAAGGGCGGCACAGCCCGTTGCCTTTGAAAGGGCTTGCGCGGCTTGATAAAGGGCGCGCTCACCATCGGTAGATGGGTCGGGCATCATATCTCTTATTTGAGCCATAACCCCGTCGGCAGGCAGCCGCTTGGGCATAAGGTTGTCGATATATAATCGGTAGGCGCGGTTGGTGGGTATGCGGCCTGCCGAGGTGTGGGGCTGTGTAAGGTAGCCGTTTTCGGCAAGATAGCCCATCTCGTTTCTTATAGTGGCGCTTGATACGCCCCCAAGGGTGTCGCACAATGCCTTTGAGCCAACCGGCTCACCCGTTTGCACGTAGGTTTGAACAATGGTTGCAAGTATCTGCTTTCTTCGTTCGCTCAGCTCCAAGGCGACACCTCCTTTTTGGTTAAAAGAGTTAGCACTCTAACCTAACGAGTGCTAATGTGAGTATACTTTATCACGGTTTTTACCGCTTGTCAATAGTTTATGCACAAAAAATCAAAATATTTTTTGACCTTCATTGACCTTTGCGAAAAAAGCATATTTTTCCACAATATTTAGTAGTATTAAGGGAAAAATACACAATGGTGATTCGAGTGAAAATTAACAAAAAAGGCAAGCTTGCAGCCGACGTGGTGATTGTTTCGGCAGGCACCGCCCTGTACGCCGCCGCTTTAACGGTGTTTTTGCAGCCCTCGGGCATATCCCCCGGGGGAGTGACGGGTCTTGCCGCCATAGCAGGTGGGCTAACCTCGTTGCCTACGGGTGTGCTTACCGCTTTGTTTAACCTGCCGCTGCTTATATGGGGGTGGCGTCAGCTGGGCAGCAGATTTGTGGTAGGCACAGCCGCCACAACCCTGCTTTTGTCGGTGTGGATAGATGCCTTTGCCGCAATTTTGCCGGGGTATAGCGGCGACCGATTGCTGGCGGCCCTTTACGGGGGTTTTGTTGGGGGCGTCGGCTTGGCAATGGTTTTTTTAAGGGGCAGCTCAACGGGCGGCACCGATATTGCGGCAAAAATTTTGGCGCGGCGGTTTCCTCGGTTTTCTTTGGGCAAGGTGGTGCTGCTGCTTGACGGAGTAATTATTTTGCTGTCGGTGGTGGTTTATAAATCCTTCGAGACGGGGCTTTACACCGCCCTTACAATTTTCATTTCAACCAAGGTAATCGACAGCGCCGTTTACGGAGCCGACCGAGGCAAGCTGGCGCTTATAGTAACCGCCGATCCACAGCAGGTAACACAGCAAATTTTTGACCGACTGGGGCGTGGGGTAACCCTGCTTTCTGCCCACGGAGGATATTCAAAGTCCACCACCTCGCTTATTATGTGCGCCGTAAGGGTGTGGGAGGTGGCCGATCTGCGCAAGGCGGCAACCGATGCCGACCCCGCCGCCTTTGCCGTTATTGTTGAGGCGGGCGAGATTTTGGGCGAGGGCTTTAATAGGGGGCAGAATTAAATCTCTTGAAAATGCCGCTCAATGATGTTATATTATAGGTAGCATTATTTAAGCGGGGTGATAGCAATGCAATACGTTTTATATAAAATAGGAAAAAAAGAGGTTACCGATAAGCAGGCGGCGGCCGCCTTGGCTATTTCAGTTTTTTTGCCCTTTGCCGCAACGGTTGCAGTGCTTGCTTTTACCTTTGTTGCCCTGCTTGTTAACCCTCGTGCCCGCAAAATCGTTTTTGAGGGCAAAAGCGTTATGCTGCTGCTTATCTTTTTTGCGCTGGGGCTCATCGCCTCGTTTTTTGGGGGCAATTTTTTGGGCGCGCTGTGCACCTTGTGCGTTTTTGCAGTGCTTGCTCTTGCCCGATTTTTTATAGCCGTTTCCGACGGGCAGGTGACAGCCCGCGTTATTAGGGGTATTAAGCGGCTTATGCCCGTTGTTTTGCTTTTTACTTTGGCAGAGTTTGCCACCCGTTTTTATGCGGTTGTTATTAAAGAAGATAAAATACGCTTTATGCTGCGTTGCTGCTCTTACTTTTTTAATCCTAACTTTTTCGGTGCCACCATGGCGATGACCGCCCTGCTTTTCGTTTGGCTGTTTATACGCTCGGCAGAGGGGCGCCGGCAAAATTTTATAGCAGGATTTATTGCCCTTATTTGCCTTGCCCTCAGTCAAAGCTTGCTTTCTTGCGTAACCTTCGTTATCGGTGCGCTGGTGCTTTTTGTCCTTTGCGGCAAGTGGGGCTATTTTGCCGCGGTTACCGCTTGCATTGCCGCAGCGGTGGCGGTTATAATCTTTTTCCCCGATTACGTGCCGCGAATGAACGAGGTGGCCGAAACCTTTGATTTGCGCCTGCGAATTTGGCGCGTAGCGTGGGAGGGCTTTAAAGAAAACCCTCTCTTTGGTCAGGGTCATCTTACGTATTTTCATATATACGGCGATTACGTGGGCAAGCTTGGCTCTCTTGATGTGTGGCCCACCCAACACGCCCACAATATTGTTTTTGACAGCTTGCTTAATTATGGCGTTGTGGGAGCCGCCTTCCTTTGGTCTTATCTTAGCTATTTTGCCGCAGGCATTTTTAAGGGTATGGCAGGAAAAAAAGAGGGCGTCGCTCTTGCAGTTGCCCTGCTTGCAATGGTGCTGCTGCACGGAATGCTTGACGTAACCGTTGTTTGGGTGCAAACGGGCTTGATGCTTATGTTTATGATGTCTGCCGCTAATTATCAAGAATAAAAGACTAAACCGAAAGAGCAAGGCACCTGCCTTGCTCTTTTTTCTTGTATAATGAAAACCACGCGATAGTCGCGTGGTTCAAAAGAGCTTTAGCGGTGAACAGAAATCGTAGAAATCAAAGGCAAACGCAGAAAGTGTTTTATGTTATGCCTCCCTCTGACGAGGGAGGTGGATTTTTGCGAAGCAAAAAGACGGAGGGAGAGAAAACGAAAGAC
>JAZQSG010000064.1:0-5529 GCA_045630025.1 Acutalibacteraceae bacterium | reverse complement strand
GGTCATCAAGATTCAACGAAGAAATCTTGAAAATAAGGCGCTTAGCAACCTTAACAGGTGCTAAAGTGTCTTCCTTAAGAGAAAATCCGGGTTCTTCGCGCAGTACAGGAGCAGGTACAGTCAGTAATTCTTCGATCGAGCAATCGAACAATTCAGATAACTTAGCTAAGGTTTCGACCGAAGGAGTGGTTTTGCCGGTTTCATAGTATGCGTATGTTGACCTTTCAAGATTCAATAAGTTGGATATTAGCTGTTGAGTTAGGCCGAGTTGCCTGCGCTTAATTTTAAGATTGTTTGCTAAAGTCAAACCCATATATATAGCCACCCTTTCTCTAATTTAATATAATTATTATAGCGCATAATACTGCGTTTTCAACTGGTAGTGAAAAAATGCCACCCACCCAAGCAGGTGAATTGTTTTCAACCTTTTCACAATATATTGTGGTTGCGCATATTGTAATTGATGGTTGCAAAAAAATTCAATGTGTGATATAATAATCTGTCTTAAAGCATATAAGGGGATAGACGTATGCAAGATGTAATTATATCCATAATAAGTGAAGTAATATCAGACGGCGATTCCGAAAATATGGAGTTTAATACAACCGGTAAAATGCTTATTAAAGATGATACCTGCCGCCTATATTACGATGAAGATGATGGCAGCGGCAATTCGTCAGCTTTTATTAAGGCAACTTCAACCTCGGTTACCATTCAACGCAGCGGAGAAGCAGCATCAAAATTAACCGTTGTTGCCGGTGAACGTTGCGTGGGCCATTACGATATGGGGCCTATGGGAATGATGGTTGGGTTTACCGGTCGAAGGGTTAACGTTAAATTTTCTGATTGCGGTGCCGATATTAAACTAGAATACGCGGTTGATATAAACGCCGCCCCCATAAGCGTAAACAAAGTGAGCATAACGGCAAAACTTGCCGATTGAAAGGATCATAAAGATGTCAAAGATTATTAAAAAAGCTAATAACGATATTAATGAAATCATTATGAGCGCTGCAGGCAAAGCAGTTGCCGACGGCAAGTTTGAAGCCGTTGCTTTGCCTACCTATAAGGTTGAAATCCCTGCCGACAGAAGCCATGGCGATTATGCAGTAAACGCCGCTATGGTGTGGGCAAAAGCGCTTCATTCAGCCCCTCGTAAAATTGCAGAGACCTTGGGCGAGTATTTTGATTTTAACGGAACCTATATCGACAGGTTTGAAATTGCAGGCCCCGGCTTTATAAATTTTTTCTTAAGCGACAGATTTTATTCAGAAATTCTTAAAGATATTGAGGATTGCGGCGATAATTACGGCCGTTCCGATTACGGTGCAGGCAAAAAGGTTCTTGTTGAGTTCGTTTCTGCCAACCCCACAGGTCCCATGCATATTGGCAACGCCAGAGGCGGTGCGCTGGGCGATTGCCTTGCCGCCGTGCTTGATTACGCAGGTTATCAGGTTGCTCGCGAGTTTTATATTAACGATTCGGGCAACCAAATCGAAAAGTTTAAAACCTCGTTAGAGGTGCGCTATCTTCAGCAGCTTGGCCAAGATATCGAGATGCCTGAGGATGCCTATTTGGGTGAAGACATTGTTATTCACGCCAAAAACTTTATTGAGCTTTACGGTGATAAATATCTTGCTTGCGACAGTGAAGAACGCAGAACCGCATTGTGTGATTACGCTCTGCCCATCAACATTCAAAAGCTGCACGATGACCTTAAGAAGTATCGCATAGATTATGATTGCTGGTTTAAAGAGTCTCAGCTTCACAACGACGGCTCGGTTGAGCGTATAATTGAGAAGTTGCGTCAGTCAGGTCACACCTATGAGCTTGAAGGTGCTCTTTGGTTTAAATCTACCGACTTTGGTGAAGAAAAAGACCGTGTTCTTGTTCGCGCAAATGGTATCCCCACTTATTTTGTGCCGGATATTGCATATCATTATAATAAGCTTTGCGAGCGTAATTATGATATTGCTATCGATATTTTAGGTGCCGATCATCACGGCTATATTCCCAGAATGAAGGCCGCTATGGAAGCTCTAGGCGTTGACCCCGCCCGCTTGGATATTGTTATTATGCAGATGGTGCGTTTGGTTAAAAACGGCGAAACCTATAAGCTTTCAAAGCGTTCGGGCAAGGCGATCACTCTTGAAACCTTGCTTGACGAGGTGCCCATTGATGCAGCACGACTTATATTTAATCTTCGTGAGCCCAACAGTCACCTTGAGTTTGATTTGGATTTGGCTGTTGAGCAGTCCTCTCAAAACCCTGTTTATTACGTTCAGTATGCCCATGCACGAATTTGCAGCATAGTTAAAAACCTTGCTGCTCAAGGCATAGAGTATAAAGCCCTTTCATCACAGCAGCTGGATTGCCTTAACACACCCGAAGAACGAGAGCTTATTCGTCAGTTGGCTGCACTCGAGGGTGAGGTGGTTTCTGCAGCAAAGGCATACGACCCTTCAAAGATTACCCGCTACGTAATCGACCTTGCTACCTTGTTGCATAAATACTACAACTCTTGCCGCGTAAACTGCGGTGAAGAAAATTTGACCTATGCCCGACTTTATCTTTGCATTCGTGTTCGTCAGGTTATAGCCAACGTGCTTAATATGCTTAATATTACGGCACCCGAGGTAATGTAATGGTTATAATGTCGGTTGATTTGGGTCTTGCCCGCACGGGTATTGCTCTTTGCGATGCTATGCAAACCTTGGCATTTCCAAAAACGATCATTCACGAGCACAATAAGCAACGCCTTGTCGAAAAGGTTTCTGCCTTGGCTAAAGAGTATTCGGCGCAAAGAATAGTCGTGGGCTTACCGCGAAATATGGATGGCACCGAAGGTGAAAGAGCACAAACCTGCCGCGAAATTGCCGAGCTGATTGCTCAGCAAAGCGGGGTAGAGGTGGTAATGCGAGACGAGCGTAACTCTACCGTTAGCGCTTATACGGCTTTAAACGCAGGCGACGTAAGAGGCAAAAAGCGCAAAGACGTAGTTGACGCTGTTGCCGCTACCATTATATTGCAAGATTATATTGACTATTTAAAAAATCAAATGTGACAGTATTGTTTGACATATTAAAACAACTATGCTATACTGTCACCGTGGTTTAATTATTACGGAGGTATTGATATGTCTGAACAAAAAGAGTTTTTAACATATAAAGGCCGTCCCTTGGTTCGTAACGGCAACACTCTTTATTATGGCGATATGTCTGAAGAGTTTGTTATTATGATTCAGATTGTTTCTACTAAAAAAGAGGGCGATCTTGAAATGGCCGATAAGGTTCTTGTGCAGTTGCTCAGCACCGATAACGAGCTTCGTCCTCGTGAGCGCATTATTAAAAAGAGTGAAAAGATTGGCCTTTATAATGCAATGGATATTGGCGCTATCTGGCTTGAGCGTGCGCTGAAAAAGTAAAAAACAATGAATTTAATATCTTCAGGGCGAGGTGTAATTCCTCACCGGTGGTGACAGTCCACGAGCCAGTTATGGTTGATTCGGTGCAATTCCGAAACCGACGGTATAGTCCGGATGGAAGAAGAGTAATGCAATTATTTTATAATTGTTATTTTTGCCCTGTGCCTATGCACGGGGCTTTTTATTTTAGGAGTGATTGGTTTGAACAATAAACACACAGCAAGAAAAATATGCTTTTGCGGAATTTTCGGCGGTTTAAGTTTTGTGCTTATGCTACTCGAGTTTCCAATTTCTTTTATTATGCCATCCTTTATTAAGTTCGACTTTTCTGAAATACCTGCTCTGATTGCCGCTTTTGCATACGGCCCTTTTTATGGTGTTTTGGTTTGTCTTATTAAAAACCTGTTGCATTTGCCCCTTACAACTACGGGCTGCATAGGCGAATGCTCAAACTTTATTTTGGGTGCCGTTTTTGTTTTTATTGCAGGTTTGATTTATAAAAAAATGCGTTCTCGAAAGGGCGCGTTGGTTGGCTCGGTTATTGGCTCTTTCACTATGTCGTTTATCAGCGTGTTCACCAATTACTTTATTGTGTACCCGCTCTTTTCGTTGGTGCTGAATTTGCCCCTTGAGGCGATACTTGGAATGTATAAAGCAATATTGCCCTCCGTAGATAATTTGTTTGAGGCAATAGCAATATTTAACTTCCCCTTCAACTTTGTAAAAAGCATGGTTGCATCATTGGTTTGTTTTGCGGTTTACAAACGGATTTCGCCAATACTTAAGAAAACAAAAGCGGAAAGAAAATCCACTTGACAAATCGACATACTGTGCTATAATACCACTTGCAAACTAAATACCTATCTTATCAAGAGCGGCAGAGGGAACAGGCCCCGTGAAGCCCGGCAACCTGCGAAGGCAAGGTGCTAAATCCTGCGGTATTATACCGAAAGATGAGCTTTATTATCCGCATCTTTTGGTGCGGATATTTTTATGAAGGAGTATTAAAATGAAAAAGCTGTTTACATCTGAATCTGTTACAGAGGGACATCCTGACAAAGTGTGCGACAGAATATCTGACGCTGTGCTTGACGAAATATTAAAGCTTGATCCTATGGCTCGCGTTGCTTGCGAAACCTTTTGCACAACGGGTATCGTTACGGTAATGGGTGAAATTACAACCACCGCAAAGGTTGATATTCCGTCTATTGCCAGAGATGCATTGCTTGAAATTGGTTACGACAGTGCCGATAGCGGCTTTGACGGCAATACCTGTGCCGTTATGACTGCCATTGATAAACAATCGGCCGATATTGCTATGGGCGTTGATAACTCTCTTGAGTTAAAGTGCGGTGAATCTGACTCTGCACTTCAAAACGGAGCAGGTGACCAGGGTATGATGTTTGGTTACGCCTGCACCGAAACTGAAGAGTTAATGCCTTTGCCCATATCTCTTGCTCATGCACTTGCAAAGCGCCTTACCGATATTCGCAAGCAGAACGTTGTCGATTATTTGCGCCCCGATGGTAAAACCCAGGTTACCGTTGAATATAATGACGATAAAGCGGTAAGAGTAGATACTGTTGTTGTTTCTACCCAGCATAGTGAAAAGGTAACCCTTGAGCAAATCCGCAAAGACGTTATTGAACTTGTTATAAAGCCGATTGTTCCTGCCGAACTGCTTGATGAACAAACAAAAATATTTGTTAATCCCACCGGCCGTTTCGTTGTTGGAGGCCCTCAAGGTGATACAGGCCTTACCGGCAGAAAGATTATAGTAGATACCTACGGCGGATATGCCCGTCACGGCGGCGGAGCATTTTCAGGTAAGGATCCTACAAAGGTTGATCGTTCTGCAGCTTATGCCGCAAGATACGTTGCAAAAAACATTGTTGCCGCAGGTCTTGCTACTCGCTGTGAGGTTCAGCTCGCCTATGCTATTGGCGTTGCTCAGCCCGTATCGGTAATGGTAGATACTTTTGGAACAGGTGTTAAGAGCGAAAGCGATATTGCCGACGTGGTTATGCAGGTGTTTGATCTTCGCCCCTCTGCAATAATAAACAACCTGGGTCTTCGCCGTCCTATATATCGCAATCTTTCTGCAT
>JAZQSG010000063.1:0-4814 GCA_045630025.1 Acutalibacteraceae bacterium | reverse complement strand
TTCCCCAAAATGGTGCGCGATTTTCAGTCGGTTATCGGTATTGAAGCAAGGGAGCAATTTTTGGATATGACGGGCATCTTCCCCGATGCCGTTTGCGCCTGCGTTGGCGGTGGCTCCAACTCTCTTGGTATGTTTACCCCCTTCCTTGGCGACCCCGTTGATATTTACGGTGTTGAGCCCCTTGGTCGCGGCTCTGCCGTGGGTGACCACGCTGCCACCATGCAGTATGGCACAAAAGGCCGTTTGCACGGCTTTGAAAGCTATCTGTTGCAGGATGAAAATGGCGAGCCCCTGCCCGTTTACTCTATCGCCAGCGGTCTTGACTACCCCGGCGTTGGACCCGAGCACGCCTACCTTCGCGATGCAGGCCGCGTAAACTACGTTACCGCATCTGACGAAGAAGCTATGGAGGCCTTCTTCCTGCTTTCAAGATACGAGGGCATCATCCCCGCTATTGAAAGCTCCCACGCCTTGGCCTATGCTATCAAGTACGCTAAAGAGCACAAAAGCGGTTCTATCTTGGTTTGCCTGTCGGGCAGAGGCGATAAGGATATCGACTACGTTTACGAAAACTACGGCTGCGGCGAAAAGTTCGAGCTTGACAAAAAATATAATAAGTAAAATAAAAAGACTTGATTCAGCCGAATCAAGTCTTTTTTATGCTTTGTTATACGCTGCAGGCCCAAAGGTTGCGAATTTGGGGCAAAATTGGATCCAGCTCCCACAGCTTGGCGGAGCGCACGCGACTGTTGGGGTCGTTTACCCTAACCTTGCCGTCGATATATTCGGTAAGCACGATGTAGTGACCCGTCGAGGTAAAATCGCCGGGGCCAACTACGCAAATGACGGGATTGCCTGCCTCCAGATTGCGCTTGATAAGGTTTGCGGAAAGGGGCAACTCTTGCACGTTAAGCCCCAGCTGAACGCCACCCCGTGAAATCAGGGTCCAGTTGCTGCCATTGCCCTTGGTGCAATATTTATTGGCTTCTGAAAACTGTGCTACGTATTTGGGGTCGTACTTGCTATCCTTTAAAAGATAGACGCAAACCATTGAAAGGCAGGTGGGACCACAGCCCGAAAGACCCATAAGGTTGCCTGCGTATTCGGTATATCCCCACCGCTCATCCCACTGTATAAACAGGGGCATTTTTTCGCTGTTTTCTACGCCGCTGAGGTCAAACTCGGGGGCATAATTCTTTTTCGTGGGGTATTGATATACAAACTCCATTGCCTCGGGGTGCTTTTCCGAAAGGGCGGCAAGCCCTGCAGTAAATTGGCTAAGGGGAATATTGCGATTTTTGGCAAACTCCACAAGGGTTTCCAGTTGCTTATCGTTGGCTTGCGCCGAGGTGCCGCTTGAAGGGGCGGCGGAGGAGGTGGGCGCAACCGACGCCGCAGAGGATGAGGGCTGCGAGGGTGTGGGCTTATCCTTTGAACCTCTGCTGCACTGTGTAAAAACAACGGCAATCAGCACCCAGGCAAGCACAAAGGCCACCCAGCCCAAAAGTTTGGGATTTATACGTCTCACTATACTACTCCTATCTTTTGCTATCCTTTAATTTCAGCAGTCGGTAGTGCCTTTAATCTGCTGAAAATAGGGGGGCTCAAAGCTTTTAAGCTCAAACAGCTCGCTTACGGTAACAAATTCATAGCCCTGCTCTTTAAGGGTGGGCAAAATAGTATCAAGCGCCTTGCAGGTGCGCTCGTTAACGTGCAAGCAGCAGATGCCGCCGTCGTATGCAGAGGCGATAACCTTGGGAGCAATCACTTCGGCGGGTACGTTGGGGTCCCAATCGCAGGCACCGTCCATACCCGTGCCGATAAGGGGAATGCCAAGCTTTTTGGCAACCTCAAACACTCGCTCGTCGGCGGCGTGGTTGGGCAGACGGGTAACCTTCATATCGTAGCCGTAGCGTGCCTTGACAATATCGTAGGGGGCACGCAAATTGGCCTCTATAACTGCCATATCTTCAACCTTGCTGAGACTGCAATGGTAATATGAGTGACCGCCAAGCTCGCAGCCCACCTCAAGAGCGTGCTTTATTCGATGATCGTTAGAGGCGGTGAGCAGGTGGCCGCACACCAAAAAAGTAGCGTGACCGCCCGCGGCAGTAAATTTATCTACCATTTCGATCATAGGTTCACGGGGGCCGTCGTCAAAGGTTAAGGCAACGTATTTCTTTTCCATAATTACTACCTCTTTTATTAATGGGTGTTTTTAATTTGCTCAAAATAGGGCGGAGTGAAATTTTTTATTTTAAACAGCTCGCTTACGGTAACAAACTCGAAGCCCTGCTCTTTAAGGGTGGGCAAAATAGTGTCAAGCGCCTTGCAGGTGCGCTCGTTAACGTGCAAGCAGCAGATGCCGCCGTCGTATGCCGAGGCGATAACCTTGGCTTCAATATCCTCTACGGGCACGTAGGGTCGGGCGTCAAGAGCGCCGTCCATTCCCTGCCCGATAAGATGAATGCCCAGCTTTTGGGCAATGGCAAACACTCGCTCGTCGGCGGCGTGGTTGGGCAAACGGGTAACCTTCATATCGTAGCCGTAGCGCACCTTAATTATATCGTAGGGGGCGCGCAGATTGGCCTCTATAACGGCAAGCTCTTCAACCTTGCTAAGACTGACGTGGTTGTAAGAGTGACCGCCAAGCTCGCACCCCGCCTCAAGAGCGTGTCTGATAAAAGGGTCGTTCTCGTCGGTGATGCTTGTGCCAATCAGCAAAAAGGTAGCGTGACCGCCGATAGCGGTAAATTTATCTACCATTTCGGTCATGGGATAGCGGGGACCGTCATCAAAGGTTAGGGCAACGTATTTCTTTTCCACGGGGGCACCTCACTTTAAAACGTCTTCGGCGTTGGCTACGATGCCGTAATCGGCATACTCGAAAATTCGGGCGTTTTTATCGGGATTAACGGCGATAACCCTGCCCACTCTGTCAAGCGCGCAGGTGTGGTGAACAGCACCCGAAATGCCAACCGCAAGGTAAACGGCGGCGTTTACGGTGCGACCCGTAAGACCAACCTGAGCCGAATAGGGCATATATCCCCCATCCACTATACCACGGGAGGCGGTAAGCTCGCCACCCATTTTTTTAGCGTAATCGGCCATAAGGGGCAGGCAATCCTTTACCCCCTTGCCGCAAGAGACAAGCAGCTGACTGTCTTCCTTCGACGCCACCCTGACGGTGGCCATAGCGGGACGGGTGGTGCAACGAATTTTGGCCGTAAGGGTGCCACCAAAGGCAGGGCGATACATAAACAAATCGGTGCCGTCGGTTTCAAGGGCGGTGCAATCGGCACAAAGCCCTGTGTTTAGCATTGCCTGCACCTGGGGTGCAACGCTTCTGCCCCACAAATCAGCAGGCCACAAAACGAATTCCGGGGCCCCCTCTTTTATGGCAGCGGCTATATTTTGGGCGGTATCGCGAGGGATAACCTTAATTTCTTGGGCTATGGCTTTGGCGGCAGGCACAACCTCGTCACCCACGCACCACACAAGGGGCAGCGGGGTTTCGCTAAGGGTGGGCGCCATCTGCTCGGCACGCTTTTTAAGCCCCTCGGCAATAACGCCCTCAAGCTCACTTGGGGCAATAAATTTGCATTTGCGCTTGCCTACGGCGCTTTCAAAGGTTTTCATTACCCTTGTGGGCGAGCCCTTTAATCCGCAACGGGCTTTGTCGGCGCCAATATCATCGGCGGTAAGCTTGGCAACCTCGCCCAGCTTGCTGCGCAGTTTGGGAAAGCGAAGATTTCGTATACGCTCCACGGTGATAAGGGCAGGATAGCCCAGGGTGCGCTCACCCTCTCGGGTGGATACCCAAAGGGTGTCGGCGGCTTTAAAATCCATTACGTTGGTGGCAAGGTCGTAGCCCAGCAGGGTTGCCAGGGCAGGACCCGTTTGGGCAGTGTCGCCATCTACCGATTGGCGGCCGCATATTACAAGGTCGGGAGAAAGCTCGCTTACCACCAAGCTTAAGGCGTAGGCGGTGGCAAGGGTGTCGGCCCCTGCAAAGGCGGTATCGGTAAGCAGAACTGCCTTGCAGCCCAGTCGGGTAAGGCGTAGCAGCACCTCCTCGGCAGAGGGGCGGCCCATTGAAACAAGGGTAACGTCGTCACTTATTTCAAGGGCGCACTCAAGGGCGCTTTGGTCGAAGGGGCTTATCTCTCCATCGGTTTCTTTTACACAAACAACGATTTTCATTCGCTTCACCTGTTGTGATATATGGGGGCTAACGCGTCGTGAACGGCACGGTAGGTTTCAAACATTTCAAGATATTTTTTGGTGTTTTCGGGGTTGGGGGTGGTGATGGACTTGGGCTTGATACAAAGCTGTGCCACCTGCTCGAAGGAGTCAAACGCGCCCACCGCTACGCCTGCCATCATGGCCGTACCAAAGGAGGAATCGCTGTTTTCGTTAAGGCGAAGCTCCATATTAAGGGCGTCGGCAACAATCTGGCGCCACAGGGGGCTGTATGCTCCGCCACCGATTATGGCGGCGCTTGAATCGTGGGTGATGCCAAGGCGCTGAATAACACGGGCAGAATCCATCAAGCTCATTGCCACGCCCTCCATAACGGCCCGCGAAAAATGGGCCTTGGTGTGGTTAGTGCGAATGCCCACAAAGGAGCCGCACAGCAAGGGGTCGGCATAGGGGGTCAGCTCGCCGTTGATGTAGGGATGATAAAACAAGCCCTCGCTGCCAACGGGCACCTGAGCAGCAGCTGCATCCAGCTCTTTATAATCGCCGCCGAAGGTATCTCGGTACCAACGGTAGGACGAGGCGCAGGCCTTGGTGGCCGTGCCGGGGTACCA
>JAZQSG010000062.1:0-3675 GCA_045630025.1 Acutalibacteraceae bacterium | reverse complement strand
CACAGCGACTGCAAAGGTCGGCATAATCTGCATTGCTGCCAACACTGTCGCTATAACTCCAGCAGCGAGCACACTTGCAGCCCTCTGCCTTGGTTACGGTGGCGTTTACGTTATCGCCCTTGAACTCGCCGCCCTGACCGTCGTTAACAACCTCAACTGCTGAGGTAATGAAAAGCTCGGTCAAAGAGATAGAGGTGCTGTTGGCAACCTTGAACCAATCGTCGTTGCAATATACAACCACCTTGGCGTCAAGAGATGAGCCGATAATCTTATCCTTACGGGCAAGCTCGATGGCCTTTTTAACGTCATCACGAATGGCGTGCAGCTTTTCCCACTGAGCCATAAAGCTGTCGTCAACATCAAGCTCGATTGCGGTGGGGAAATCGTTAAACATTACGCTGCCACCGTCGCGATTGGCTGCGTGGGGCATAAACTCCCAAATTTCTTCTGCGGTGAAGGAAATGATAGGAGCCAAAAGAAGGGTAAGACTGTCAAGTATGCGATACATAACCGTTTGGGCGGCACGTCTTGTTTCGCTGTCGGCACGCTCTACGTACAGACGGTCTTTAATAACGTCAAGATAGAAGTTAGACATATCAACCACGCAGAAGTTGTGGATAGCGTGGAAAATGATATGATATTCAAAGTTTTCATAGGCCTCGCGGCACTTTTCAACAAGCTGATTAAGTCGTGCCAACGCCCACTTATCCATATCGGAAAGCTTTGCCAAGGGCAAGCAATCGGTATCGGGATTGAAATCGTGGATGTTACCCAAAATGAATCGGGCGGTGTTGCGAATCTTTCGGTATGCCTCTGAAAGCTGCTTAAGTATTTCTTTGGAAATACGAATGTCGGCATGATAGTCGCTGGATGCTACCCACAAACGAAGAATATCGGCACCGTACTGGTTAACAATCTCTTCCGGCTCGATAGTGTTGCCGATGGATTTTGACATCTTTTTGCCTTCGCCGTCAACTACCCAACCGTGGGTAACAACTGCCTTATAAGGAGCGATGCCCTTGGTGGCAACGCTTGTAAGCAAGCTTGACTGGAACCAACCGCGATATTGGTCGGCGCCCTCAAGATAAAGGTCTGCGGGATGACCGAGATAATCACGCTCATCAAGAACGGCGGCGTGAGTTGAGCCGGAGTCAAACCAAACGTCCATAATATCGGTTTCTTTGGTGAAATGGGTGCAACCGCACTTGGGGCAAACGCTGCCTTCGGGCATAAGCTCGGCGGCTGAACGTGCATACCAGGCGTCGGCACCCTCTTTGCGGAACATATCGGCAACCTTGGCGATGGTGGCCTCGGAAATTATCTGCTCGCCGCAATCCTCACAATAGAAGAGCGGAATGGGCACACCCCAGGTTCTTTGGCGAGAGATGCACCAGTCGGAACGGTCGCGCACCATGCCTGAAATGCGGTCTTCACCCCAGCCGGGAATCCATTTAACCGACTTAATGGCCTCGAGGGCTTGGTCGGAAAACGCCTTGATTGAGCAGAAGCACTGCTTGGTGGCGCGGAAAAGAATGGGTGACTTGCAGCGCCAGCAGTGGGGATATTGGTGGATAATCTTAGCAAGAGCAAAGAGGTGGCCTGTTTCATCCAAATGCTTGGCAATGCTCTTGTTGGCTTCGTCGGTGGTAAGGCCTTCAAATTGGCCTGCATCCTCAGTCATAACGCCCTTGGCATCAACCGATACAATCATGGGCACCTGAGGATATTTGCGGCAAACCTCAAAGTCGTCAACACCAAAGCCGGGGGCGGTGTGAACACAGCCGGTACCGCTTTCAAGGGTTACGTGGTCGCCCACGATAACCAAGCTTTCGCGGTCAAGGAAGGGGTGCTGAGCCGACATAAGCTCAAGCTGCTTGCCCTCTAAGGTGTCGATAAGCTCGTACTCTTCAATGCCTGCGGCGGCAAAGGAATTGCCTGCAAGCTCTTGAGCCATAACGAAGTATTCATCGCCTGCTTTATATACGCCGTAATCATAGTTGGGGCCAACGCAGATTGCCACGTTGCCGGGCAAAGTCCAGGTGGTGGTGGTCCAGATTACGAAATAGGTTTTATCAAGGTTGCAGCCCATAGCGGTGAGCTTGCCCAAATCGTCTTTTACCTTGAACTTAACGTAGATGGAATGGCAAGGATCTTCTGCGTATTCAATTTCGGCCTCGGCCAAAGCGGTCTGGCACTCGGGACACCAGTAAACGGGCTTGAGTCCTTTGTAGATATAGCCCTTTTGAGCCATTTCGCCAAAAATTTCAACCTGCTTGGCAACAAACTCGGGCTTAAGGGTAAGATAAGGATTATCCCATTCGCCCAAAACGCCCAGGCGCTTAAATTGGTCGCGCTGGTCGTCAACGAAGCCAAGTGCAAACTCGCGGCAAATTTTGCGAAGCTCCAAGGGTGAAACCTGCTCGGAGGACTTCATACCTGCGGCCTTGCGTGCCTTAAGCTCGGTAGGAAGGCCGTGGGTATCGTAACCGGGCACGTAGGGTGCTTTAAAGCCGGTCATATTTTTATAGCGCACAACGAAATCCTTAAGAATTTTGTTAAGTGCGGTACCCAGGTGAATTTTGCCGTTTGCATAAGGAGGGCCGTCGTGAAGGGTGTAAAGGGGCTTGCCCTCGTTGCGCTTCATTATCTGCTCGTAAAGCTCTTCACTATACCATTTTTCAAGTGCAACGGGCTCTCTGTCGGGAAGACCTGCACGCATAGGAAACTCGGTATTAAGCAGATTAAGTGTCTGATTATAATCCTGTGCCATCGTTTTTATTCTCCAATCTGAAAGGGGGATTAATTGTTATCGTCGGTTACTTGAATTCTGCCGCTGAAGGAATTATCATCCTCTTCATCGTCGTCATCAATAAGAATGGTGAAGCCGGTAGGTGCGGCGGGCTCAACCGCTGCATCGGCGGTAAGAGAGGCAACCTCTTCAACGGCGGCTGCAGCTTGCTCTTCGTTGGCCTGCATATCGCCCATAAGCTTAAGCAAATCGCTGCCTGCTGTAGTTGTGGGCTCTTCAACTGCGGGTGTGGAATCGATGAAAGAAATTTGAGCAACGGGAATATCGTCCTCTTCTTCAACGATAACGGGCTCGGCAGCTACGGGCTCAACTGCAAAAATGGGCTCGGCAGCAAATACGGGCTCGGCAGCCACGGGCTCGGCCGACTCAAAGGCGGCCTGCACGGGTGCTACAAAGCTTTCTTGCTGGGGAGGAAGCTGAACCTCGGGCATTAAATCGGGCAGGTCTTTAATAAGAGCAACCTGCTCTTTATAGCGGTTAAGTATATCTGCGCGGAAGGTGGAAACCTCGCTCTTAAGGGCGTCGTAAAGGCGGCGCTGTGCATCAACCTCGGTCTGAAGCTTGGCTGACTCCTCGGCGGCTATGCGGCGAACCTCGTCAAGCATTTTGGATGCCTGTGCCTCTGCCTCGGCGGTAGCGGTTTCAAGGGCAACCTCTGCCTGGGCGGTAAGCTCTTTTGAACGGGCAATAGCGTCAGCAAGCACGGCCTCGGCCTTTGCATCGGCATCGGCGGTAACGCCCTGTGCCTTAACCTCGGCCTCGGCAAGGGTGCGCTCGGCAGTTTGCTTGGCCTCGTCGGTTATTTGCATGGCCAGCTTTTGTGCGTTAACAAGGGTGGCCTGAATGATGGTTTCATTCTTTTTCAG
>JAZQSG010000061.1:0-2874 GCA_045630025.1 Acutalibacteraceae bacterium | reverse complement strand
CGAAGGGGGTATGGCCAATATCGTGGCCCAGGGCGATGGCTTCTATCAGCTCCAAATTAAGGCCCAAGGCCTTGCCGATGGTGCGAGCAATACGCGAGACAAGCTGAACGTGCAGTCCGCGACGGGTAATGTCGTCATTTTTATAAAAGCTGAACACCTGAGTTTTGTCGGCATAGCGGTTGTAATAGGGGCAATGAATTATCTTGTCAATATCCCGAATAAAGGGTGGGCGTATCAGCGTGGGTTTGTCACGGGATTCATCCCGTCTGACGGCCGATTGGTCATCCCATGCGAAGGGGGTTGCTCCCCTCTCGCGGTCGGATAAAATTTGTTGTGTTAATTCTTTGGAAAGATTTTTATAGTTAAGCAAGGTAATCACCTCTTTTTACAGTTTAGCATATTTTTTCTTCAAGGTAAAGACAGACCTTGTAAACCGTGAAAAAATGTGCTATATTTAAGGTAACAGATTAAGGAAGCGAAGTTTAATGAAAAAAGCTAAATCGGGTCTTTCCACAACACACCTTATACTGCTCAGCTTTTTGGCGGCTATTTTTGTAGGCGCCCTTGTGTTGTGTCTGCCTATAAGCTCGGCCTCCGGGCAATGGGTTCCCTTTACCGATGCACTGTTTACATCCACCACCGCCACCTGCGTTACGGGGCTTGTGGTTGTGCCCACCGTTTCGTCTTGGAGTTTTTTTGGGCAGGTGGTTATTCTTATTTTAATACAAATAGGCGGCCTTGGCATTATTACGGTTATGTCGGGCATTGCCGTTGCCTTTCATCGCCGAATGGGGCTTTCTGACCGATTGCTGCTGCAAGACGCCTTTAACCTTAACACCCTTTCGGGGCTTGTGAGATTTGTTAAAAAGGTTATTTTCGGTACCTTTGTTATTGAAGGTGCAGGCGCCCTTTTGTATATGACCGTTTTTGTTCCCGAATTTGGTATAAAAGGCGTTTGGATTTCGGTTTTTACGTCAATTTCTGCCTTTTGCAACGCGGGCATTGATATTATTGCCGAAAACAGCTTGTGCAGCTATGCAGGCAACCCCATCGTTAATTTTGTTACAGCCGCGCTTATAATTATGGGCGGTATTGGCTACATCGTTTGGTGGGACGTTATAAGGGTTTTGCGGTTAAGAAAAAAATCCAAAATCAAGCTCTTAAAATCCCTTACCCTGCACAGCAAAATTGCTTTAAGCGCCACCCTGCTGCTTATTTTTGCAGGAGCTGCGGCAATATTTGCCTTTGAATATAACAACCCCCTTACCATAGGCGGTATGTCGCTGCCGTGCAAAATTCAGGCCTCTCTTTTTCAATCGGTAACCACGCGAACGGCCGGCTTTGCCACCATCCCTCAAGAGCATTTGTCTAACGGCGGTGCCATCGTATGCCTGCTGCTTATGTTTATAGGCGGCTCCCCCGTGGGTACGGCAGGCGGTGTAAAAACCGTAACGATGGCCGTTATATTCTGCTCGGCCATTTCGGCGGTAAAGGGCAAGGAATGCACCGATATGTTTAACCGCACCATATCAGCCCAGGCAATAAGCAAAGCGGTTGCAGTGGTTACAACTTCCTTTTTGACGGTGCTGGCATCTACCCTTTTGCTGTGTGCCGTTACCGACACCGATATTTTGAACGTGCTTTTTGAATCGGTTAGCGCCACCGCAACGGTTGGCCTAACACGAAATCTCACCCCCTCGTTAAACACTGCGGGCAAGCTGATAATAACCGCCACCATGTATTTTGGTCGCGTTGGCCCCATATCTCTTGCCTTTGCCTTTAAAACCAGACGGTCGGGGCAACCCGCCGTAAGCAACCCCACCGAAGAAATCAGCGTAGGATAGAAAGGTTGATAAGCAATGAGTATTCATCAAAGTTATGCCGTTTTTGGTCTTGGCAGATATGGCAGAGCAGTAGCAAAAGAGCTGGCTCTTATGGGTGCCGAGGTGTTGGCCGTCGATTGCAAGCAAAGCATTGTAAACGAGGCGTCGGCCGATATCCCCGTTTGCAAGTGCGCCGATATTACCGACCCTGAAATTATTCAGCGTTTGGGCGTATCAAATATTGACGTGGTAATTGTGGCCATGGCAGGTAATCTTGAGGCCAGCGTTATGGCGGTAACCCTTTGCAAAGAGGCAGGGGTTAAAACGGTTGTAGCCAAGTGTGCCACCGAAATGCACCGCAAAATTTTGCTTAGAGTTGGCGCCGACCGAGTTGTAATACCCGAGCTTGAATCGGGCGTAAGACTGGCTAAAAATCTTGTAAGCAACGGTTTTATGGATTTGGTTGAGCTGTCTAAAGACGTATCAATGGTTGAAATTGATATTAAGCCCGATTGGGTTGGAAAAAACCTTATAGAGCTTAATTTGCGCGGCAAGCACTCTATCAACATTGTTGCCTTGATTAACGGTGAGGGTGTGCAAACCGATATTGACCCCCACAAGCCCCTGGATGCAAACACCAAGCTTATCGTTATTGCCAATGTAGATAAGCTAAACAAGCTTTATAACCGATAACGCTTCAGGCGTTTTGACCTTTTAAGCTTTGGCTGAAACACTTAACAATAACTAAAAAACACGCCTTGCGATTTTCGCAAGGCGTGTTTTACACACATTTATTTTTCCATATATTGTTTAATGGCGGCAATAGTTTCATCGCTGACAACGTGCTCGATTTTGCAAGCACCCTTAGCGGCCACGTCTTCACTTACGCCGATAAGAGCCAAAAACTCAGACAGCACCGTGTGACGTTCAAATATCTTTTTAGCCGCCTGCTTACCCTCGTCGGTAAGGGATAAGTACCCCTCTTGCCCCATTACAAGGTAGCCGCCGCTTTTGAGAAGGCCCACTGCCCTGCTTACGCTGGGCTTGGAAT
>JAZQSG010000060.1:0-2139 GCA_045630025.1 Acutalibacteraceae bacterium | reverse complement strand
CGTAGCCCTGGCCGCAATCCTCCATGGGTTTGGGCACGTCGAGAGCAACGGGGTTGGGGTCAAGAACAGACAAATTATCTAAAAGCGGTGCATACTCGCAGGGCTGCAGACTGCCGTAGGCGGCAGAGGGACGGTTGCCCCTTGGCTCCGGAGGGTTGACCCCCGTATGCTTTTTTATAACCTCCCGCACAAGCTTATACTTTTCGGTTATTGCTCCGTTTTCGGTAAGCAAAGCGTCGTAATCGTAGCTTGTAACGGTGGGGTCGTATTTTTCGGTGTGATTGGCACCGTTCATAAAGCGAAAGTTGGTGCCGCCGATAAACATATACATATTGGCACTGCCTACCGAAAGCATGGCGTCAAGTTCGTTTGCATAGCTTTGTGCATCGGTGGTGGCGTGCTTTTCGGCACCCCAATGGTCAAACCATCCGTTCCACATTTCGGCGCACATCATGGGCTGGTCGGGGTAAAGCTTTTGCTGAATTTCAAAGCGCCACTTGTTCATAGTGCCGAAATTCATTGTGCAAAGGCAGTTCTTTTGAGTGCCGTTTATTACGTTCCACTCGGCCGATCCGTCAGAGGTAAACAAGGGCACGTCTATTCCGCGGCGGCGGTAGCCCTCGTAAAGATAATCAAGATAGTTTTTATCGTCACCGTAGTAGCCGTACTCATTTTCTACCTGCATCATTATCACCGAGCCGCCGTTGGTAACAAGATGGGGCTTAACGATGCCGAGAATTTTATCAAGATAGCGGTCAAAGCATGTCAGATAGGGCTTGTTCATACACCTGATTTCCATACCCTCGACGGTTTGAAGCCACCAAGGAAGACCGCCGAATTCCCATTCGGCACAGATGTAGGGACCGGGGCGAATGATAACCATAAGCCCCATTTGCTCTGCAAGACGGATAAAGCCGTCTAAATCCAGATTGTGGGAAAAATCAAACTCGCCGGGCTTTGGCTCGTGCAAATTCCACGGGCAGTAGGATTCTACACAGTTGCAGCCAAGTGCAACCAGCTTTTGCAAAACATCCTCCCAATAGCCCTTGGGGTTGCGAAAGTAATGCACTGCACCCGATATGATTTTTATAGGTTTGCCATCTTTTAAAAACTCTTTATTTTCTACGGTAAAGGTCACTGGTGACACCTCTGTCAATTTTTGTTTTTACCGCAGCAACGCTTGTATTTAAGTCCGCTGCCGCAGGGGCAAGGAGCATTAAGAGAGTAGCCCTTGGGTGAGGATTTAACCTTTTCACCGTCGGTAACACCTTCGCCGGTTATTTTACCAACCTGCTTGCGCTCAACCTGCTCGCCCATTCTAAGTTCAAAGGTCATAAGGGTTTTTATGGTGTCGTTGTGTATGTTGGCTACCATATTGCTGAACATTTCGTCACCGTCGTGGCGGTATTCATCAACGGGATTGTGCTGACCGTAGGCGCGCAGGCCAATACCGCGGCGCAGCTCATCCATAGCATCAATATGATCCATCCAGTTAACGTCAACCGAGTGCAAAAGCACCTTGCGCTCAACGTCGTCAACGATAGTATCGCCGTATTTTTCGCGCTTGGCGTCAAGCACCTTAAGGGCACGCTCGTAAAGCATTTCAACCAGCTCTTCAGCTTCAAGCAAATCAAGCTGCTCGGGAGTGTATTTGAAATCGTTTTCGTCGGTAAGCCAGCCCAAATAATACTCGCGCAGGCCGTTTAAATCCCAATCGCAGGTAAGCTCTTCGGTGGTGTATTTTGCAACCGTGTGCTCAATGGAGCGCATAATTATCTTGTTGATGGTGGCGGTGATATCGCCCCCGTCGATAACCTCGTCACGCTGACCGTAAATAACCTCGCGCTGACGGTTCATTACGTCGTCGTACTCAAGCACGCTCTTACGGGCGGCAAAGTTGCGAAGCTCTACCCTTTCTTGAGCGGTTTCGATAGTGTTGGTAAGCATTTTAAGTTCAAGAGGAACATTTTCATCCAGCTTAAGGGTTTCCATTATGTTGTAAATTCTTTCGCCGCCGAAAAGACGCATCAGCTCGTCTTCCATTGATACGTAAAAGCGGGTAAAGCCGGGGTCGCCCTGACGACCTGCACGGCCGCGCAGCTGGTTATCGATTCGACGGGATTCGTGGCGCTCGGTGCC
>JAZQSG010000059.1:0-5015 GCA_045630025.1 Acutalibacteraceae bacterium | reverse complement strand
GTGTCTCAAAACACTGTAGGTCTAGCTTAACTTAACAATTCGCAGGGAATATTTTCTGCATCGTAACGATTGAACAATCTAACGTCTACAAGAGATTCAATGCCCAACAAATTGCGTGCATCATTAAGCAACGCTCTTGCCTCGTTAGCAAGCTCTTTTTTCTTTTCAACAAAAACTCTGAAAACCATATTACTTCTCCCCTGCCATCATGGCTTTTTTACCAATATCACTACGATAATAAGCATTATCGAACTTTACAGACTTAACTTTTTCATATGATGCTGCAATGGCTTGCTCAAGAGTGTCGCCAATAGCAGTTACACCCAGCACTCTGCCGCCCGAGGTAACAAGCTCGCCATCTTTAACGGATGCGCCTGCAACGTAAACAGAATCTGCAACTGTGCTATCAATATCAATTTTATATCCTTTTTCATAATCGGTAGGATAACCCTTAGACGCCATTATGACACAACAAGCAGATTTATCAGAGAACTTAACGTCACACTTGTCTAAGGTGCCGTTGGTTGTTGCTTGCATAACGGTAAGCAAATCACTTTCAAGCAAAGGCAACACAACCTGAGTTTCCGGGTCACCAAAACGGCAATTATATTCAATTACCTTAGGGCCTTTTTCAGTAAGCATCAAGCCGAAATACAAACAACCCTTAAAGGTTCTTCCTTCTGCATTCATAGCGTTTACAGTAGGAATAAAAATCTTTTCCATACATTCGGCAGCAACAGCAGCGGTATAATAAGGATTGGGAGCGATAGTGCCCATACCACCGGTATTAAGGCCGGTATCGTTATCACCAATTCGCTTGTGATCCATAGAAGAGACCATCGGAACAACGGTTTTTCCGTCGGTAAAAGCAAGAACAGAAACCTCAGGTCCTGTTAAAAACTCTTCAATAACAATGTTATCTCCGCTTGTACCAAAAACTTTATCAAGCATCATAGAACGAACGGCATCTTTGGCTTCTTCACGGGTGGTAGCAATAATTACACCTTTACCAAGTGCTAATCCGTCAGCTTTAATAACAGTAGGAATCGGAGCAGTTTCAAGATAATTCAGTGCGTCTTCAACGTTGTTAAAAACCTCATATTCGGCAGTTTGAATGCCATACTTTTTCATAAGATTTTTAGAGAAAACCTTACTACCTTCAATAATAGCAGCATTTGCATTAGGTCCAAAGCACGGAATTCCCTTTGACTGAAGGGCGTCAACAGCGCCAAGCACCAACGGATCATCGGGGGCAACAACTGCATAATCGATTGAATTTTCAACTGCAAACTCAACTATTTTATCAATATCCTTTGCGCCAATATTAACACAGGTTGCATCTGCTGCAATTCCTCCGTTACCGGGTAAAGCAAAAATTTGAGTAACAGCAGTATTCTCTTTGATTTTTTTAATGATGGCGTGTTCTCTGCCGCCACCGCCAACTACCATTATTTTCATAACTACTCCGATCTTAACAAGTCAATTTATTAGTGGTGGAACAAACGCATACCTGTAAACGACATAACCATATTGTACTTATCACAGCATGCAATAACAGCATCGTCGCGAATAGAACCACCGGGCTCAGCTATATAGCTGGCACCGCTTCTCTTAGCGCGCTCAATATTATCATCAAAGGGGAAAAATGCATCTGAACCAACCGAAACTCCTGAAATTCCTGACAAATACTCACGAATTTCAGCATCGGTAAGGGGCTCGGGACGGCAAGTGAAATAATTTTGCCAAATACCGTCGGCACAAACATCCTCTTCGTTTCTGTTAATATAACCGTCAATAACGTTATCGCGCACAGGACGGGCAATGTCATCCTTAAAGGGCAAAGCCAACACCTTGTCGTGCTGACGAAGGAACCAAGTATCCGCCTTGGAACCGGCCAAACGAGTGCAATGAATTCTAGACTGCTGACCTGCACCAACACCGATTGCCTGACCGTCAACTGCATAACATACAGAGTTTGACTGGGTATATTTAAGAGTAATAAGAGCAATAATCAAATCACGAACTGCGCTCTCGGGAAGTTCTTTGTTGGCAGTTACGATGTTTGACAACAACTCACGGTTGATTTCAAAGTTGTTTCTACCCTGTTCAAAAGTAATTCCGTATACCTGTTTATGCTCAATAGCATCGGGCACAAAATCAGGATCAATTTTAATAATGTTGTAGTTACCGTTTCTCTTGCTTTTAAGAATCTCAAGGGCTTCGGGCTCATAACCGGGAGCAATAATTCCGTCTGAAACCTCGCGCTTAATCATTTTTGCAGTGGTTACGT
Source organism: Acutalibacteraceae bacterium (assembly GCA_045630025.1). Lineage (GTDB taxonomy): Bacteria > Bacillota > Clostridia > Oscillospirales > Acutalibacteraceae > RGIG2206. The sequence continues at coordinate 2,725 of JAZQSG010000059.1, read as the reverse complement.
CACAAACATCGCTAAGTGCAACAAAATCGCCAAAAGAGCACATTCTGTCGGTGCCGCGTGCACGGGCGTATGCACAAGCAAGAGGAGAATCGTCAAGACCCTCAATATCATCAACAAAACAGGCCTTTTTAAGCTTATCAGAAAGCGGAATACCAACAGCTGCAGAGGTGGGGCTTACGTGCTTAAAAGATGTTACAGCAGGCATACCCAGTGCTTCCTTAAGCTCTTTTACAAGCTGCCAAGAGTTGAAGGCATCAAGAAAATTTATAAAACCGGGACGGCCGCAAAGGATTTCAATAGGAAGCTCGCTGCCATCGGCCATAAATATTTTGGCAGGTTTTTGGTTGGGGTTACAACCGTATTTAAGTTCAAACTCTTTCATTTTAAGCGCTCCTTATTTGTTTTTATTTATGATAATTTCTTCAGTTTTTCCATCTTCAAGAGAAACGGTACGAACAAAAAGCGACACCTTATTGTCTTCGTTAAGATTGTTCCAAACAATATCTGCCAACTCTTCAGCAGTATTGGGCATTGCAACCTCTTCAGGTTCACCGTAGAAAGACGGAATGGGATTGCCATCGCATTTATAAGTGTGAATAAAGTGACCGATTCCATTTTCGGGCACATAATTGTAAAAATAACGATTACATGCTTCGGGTCTTCCGTTTGAGCTCTTCAAAATAGACATTTTATAGGTAAAGGCATTTCTGGGGAAGCAATAATAAAGAATTCCTGAAATGCGAGGGGTAAAGTTGGGAGCGTCGTCCTCAAACTCGCGAACACCGCATGCCTCTTCAAAACCGTAGTTGTGATTTACCTCGTTTATGTAATTGAATATTGTATCGGTTTGGTCGCCGTTAGTGATAATATCTACGTTACCGCCTTTGGCAGAAAGATAAGGATTATAAATGATAAGATGAGGGTCAGAAAGCTTTGACTCGTCGAAAGCTTTAGTTCTCATTCCGCCTTCAAAACGTTCAAAAATGCGGTTGCGACTGTTTTCACTGCGACCCATAATAAAATATGCGATCATAGCTTTTTTACCGTCTGCAGATTTACCAATAACAATACCTCTACCGGGATATGAATTTTCACTTAAAAGCTTCTTCAAATCAAACAAAGCCATATCTTTAATCACCTTTCATTTATAAGTTGAGCACACACTGTTTCAACTGATTTAGGAAGTATTTTCCATTCAGCCAAACGCATAATGCGTTTTTGTAACTTTTCCGGAGTATCATCCGATCTAATGGCAACGGCCTTTTGCATAATGATTTCTCCACCATCGGGAATCTCATTAACAAAATGAACGGTAGCACCTGATACCTTAACACCATATTCAAGGGCTGCTTCATGAACCTTAAGTCCATAAAAGCCCTTGCCACAGAATGAAGGTATCAAAGAAGGATGAACGTTAATTATTTTACGAGGATAACGAGCAGTAAAATCAGCGCTTAAAATGGACATAAAACCTGCAAGAACAATAATATCTATGCTGTATTTATCAAGCAATGAAACAATCTGCTCTTCAAATGTTTCTTGTGAACCGAGTTCCTTTTTAGATACAACTGCAGTATCTATATTAGCGTTTGAAGCGCGGGTCAATGCGTATGCATTGGCATTGCTTGAAATAACTATTTCAATTTTACCGCTGTTTATTATTCCGCTGTTTTGTGCATCAATAAGCGCCTGCAAATTAGTGCCACCGCCCGATACCAAAACAGCTATTTTTGCTTTACTCATAAAATCACCTTGTCATCAGAAGCGATAATTTCGCCGATAACATATGCATCTTCACCATTGTCGGTCAAGATTTTAAGAGCTTTGTCAACATCATTTTTAGAAACAACAATGCTCATACCAACACCCATATTAAAGGTGTTAAACATATCGTGTTCACTGATATTGCCACGTTTTGCAAGCAGGTCAAAAATGGGCAACACTTTAACAGCATCTTTATTGATCTTTGCACCAAGACCATCGGGAATGCTGCGGGGAATATTCTCATAGAACCCGCCGCCAGTAATGTGAGATATACCCTTAACCTTAACCTCGTCAAGAAGCGCAAGAACAGATTTTACGTAAATCTTGGTAGGAGTAAGAAGGGTTTCGCCAATACTCTTTCCGCCAAGCTCGGCAAGAGGAGTTTTGATGTCTGAATTTTCAACGTCAAAAACCTTTCTTACAAGTGAGAAACCGTTAGAATGAACGCCTGAGGAAGCAAGGGCAATAACTACGTCCCCTACCTCCATAGTTTTGTTATCGATAATCTTAGACTTATCAACAACGCCGGTGCAATAGCCGGCCAAATCATACTCATCAACAGGATAGAACCCGGGCATTTCGGCAGTTTCACCGCCAATAAGTGCTGCGCCGGACTGAACGCAACCCTCGCTTACACCTTTAACAATATCTGCAATTTTTTCAGGAATGTTTTTGCCGCAAGCGATATAATCAAGGAAGAACAAGGGCTTTGCACCGGCACAAATAATGTCGTTAACACACATAGCAACACAGTCAATACCAACGGTATCGTGCTTATCCATTAAGAAAGCGAGCTTAAGCTTAGTGCCAACACCATCTGTACCGCTTACAAGAACGGGACGAGTAATGCCTGTTAAATCAAGTTCAAAAAGGCCGCCAAAACCGCCTATGTCGGACATGGAGCCCTTTGTCATGGTTTCGGCAATGTGTTTCAAGTCGGGCCAAGCGGTCTTAGGAAGAC
>JAZQSG010000058.1:0-4020 GCA_045630025.1 Acutalibacteraceae bacterium | reverse complement strand
AAAAATTTTGGGTCCGTTTCTTTTCGTTGTTTAATTTTCAAGGTCCTTTTCGGCGCCCCTTTTTGCAGGCGCTCGATTATATTACCACACCCATTACCGTTTGTCAACACTTTTTTTCATTTTTTTTAAAGTTTTTTTATTCGGCAAAAAGCGTTAAAAAATCTTGGGTTTTTTGTGCAAATTGCTAACTGCCGACAATTAGTTGTTTTGCTTTTAAAGGGCACTATATATTGTTGATTTTACTTCACCTTTTTTAAACGTATTGAAAAAATCCCTTATATATTATATATGTAGAAACTTTTTATAATTGCAGTTGTAATATGAAACGTTGTGTGTTATACTTATAAGGTTAAAAATCCAAGGGAAGATGATTTATGAAACAAGAAGGTTTAAGAAACATTGCCATTATAGCCCACGTTGACCACGGCAAGACCACTATCGTTGATAAGCTGCTGCGCCAAGCAGGCACCTTCCGTTCCAACGAGCAGGTGGCCGACCGTGTAATGGACTCTAACGATTTGGAGCGTGAGCGCGGCATTACCATTTTGTCTAAAAACACCAGTTTGGTGTATAAGGACGTTAAAATTAATATAGTAGACACTCCCGGTCACGCCGACTTTGGTGGCGAGGTTGAGCGCATTCTTACCATGGTTGACGCCGTGCTGCTTTTGGTAGATGCTTTTGAGGGCTGTATGCCCCAAACCAGGTTTGTTCTTAAAAAGGCGTTGGCCCTTGGCAAAAAGCCCATAGTTGTAGTAAACAAGATTGACCGACCCATGGCCCGCCCCGCCGAGGTTATTGACGAGGTACTTGATTTGTTTATAGACCTGGGTGCCGATGACGACCAAATTGAGTTTCCCGTTATTTACGCTTCTGCACGAGAGGGCTACGCCTCTCTTGACCCCACCGTGCGCGAAGGCGATATGCGCCCCCTGCTTGATGCTATTCTTGAGCACGCGCCGGCTCCCGAGGGTGATGCAGACGCTCCCTTGCAGCTGCTCTTTTCAAACATTGATTACGACGAATATATTGGCCGCATAGGCGTTGGCCGTGTAGAGCGCGGCAGCGTTAAAACAGGCGACAGCGCCGTGCTTTGCCACCGCGACGGCAGAGAAGAAAGGGTTAAAATCACCCGCTTGTATCAGTTTGAGAGCCTTAAAAGAGCCGAATGCGACATGGCAAGCGTTGGCGATTTGGTAGCCGTTGCCGGTCTTTCGGATATTAACATTGGCGAAACGGTGTGCGCCCCCGATTGCATTGAGCCCCTTCCCTTCGTTAAGATTGACGAGCCCACCGTATCTATGAACTTTATTGTAAACAACTCTCCCTTTGCAGGCAGAGAGGGCAAATTCGTTACCTCTCGCAACCTGCGCGAGCGCCTTTTTAAAGAGGTAGAGACCAACATCAGCATGCGCGTGGAAGAGACCGACTCTGCCGATACCTTTAAGGTTTCGGGACGAGGCGAGCTGCACCTTTCTATATTAATAGAGACTATGCGCCGCCAGGGCTATGAATTTCAGGTTTCACGCCCCAACGTCATCTATACCCGTGACGAGCAGGGCCGTCTGCTTGAGCCCATGGAGCTTTTGATGGTTGAGGTGCCCGAGGATTACGTTGGCCCCGTTATTGAAAAGCTTGGCTCTCGCAAGGCCGAGATGCTTAATATGGGCACTCGCGACGGCGGTTCAACCCACATTGAGTTTCGCATCCCCGCCCGTTCGCTGATGGGTTATCGCTCACAGTTTATGACCGATACCAACGGCAACGGCATTATGAACCACGTTTTTGACGGCTATGAAGAATATAAGGGTGATATCCCCGAGCGTTCGGTTGGCTCAATAGTAGCCCACGAAACGGGTGAAACCACCACCTACGGTCTTTTTAATACCCAAGAGCGCGGCCGTCTTTTTATAGGGGCAGGCGTTGAGGTTTACGAGGGTATGATTGTAGGCGAAAACCCCAAGGGTGAAGACATCACCTGCAACGTTTGCAAGAAAAAGCACATCACCAACACCCGCGCCTCGGGCAGTGACGATGCACTTAAGCTGACCCCTCCCAGCACCCTTTCTTTGGAGCAGTCACTTGAATTTATTAAGGACGACGAGCTGGTAGAGGTTACTCCCCTTTCTATACGCTTGCGCAAAATGATTCTTTCAAAAGAGCTTCGAATGAAGCAAGCAAGCCACAACAAGCAATAATATTACATTATATATAAGTAAGGAGGTGGCCGATTTGCATTACGTTATTCTTGACCTTGAGTGGAACAGCGCTTACTGCCCTTGGCAAAAGCGATTTTTAAACGAAATAATAGAGTTTGGTGCCGTCAAGCTGGATGAGCAGTTAAAAGAGGTCAGCCGCTTCCAATGCTTCGTGCGCTCAAAGCTCACCAAGCGCCTTCGTTCCAGGGTAAAGGGGCTTACCAACATCACCAACGAGGATATGCGCAGCGGCATATCTATCGAAAAGGCCATTAAGAATTATACCGCCTGGGCAGGGGAAGATACCGTTACCCTTACCTGGAGCAACACCGACATTCACGTGCTGGTGGATAACCTTAAAACCCTTATGGGACAAGAGCGAATTCCCTTCCTTTACGGCTATGCCGATATTCAAAAATTTGTGCAAGACAAGCTTGGAGTAGAGGGCAACCAAATCTCGTTGGGAGCCGCCGCCGAAATGATGCAGGTGAATTTTGAAGAGTTTGCCGCTCACCGCGCCTTGGGTGATAGCTTGTGCAGCGCCGAGCTGCTTCGCCGCACCTGGGATGAGCAGGGGCTGCAGGGCTACGTTACCGACGCCACCAAGGAAGAATATTACAAGCGGCTGTTTTTTAAGCCCTATATAATAAGCGATATCAACAACCCCGATATCGACAAATCCCAACTGCGCTGCCAATGCCCCGACTGTGACGATTTTATGCGCCGCAAAACCAAGTGGAAGTATAAAAACCGTTACTTTGTTGCCGAGTTCGAGTGCAAACGCTGCGGCAAGCTGCTGTCGGGCAGATTAAGATTTAAAAAGACCTATGACGGCGTGGTTATATCACGCTCTATCATTCCCCCAAAAACTCAAGCGGCTGCTGAGGACGGCAAACCTCAGCCCACCGAAGCTTAAAGCCAACCCACAGGAGGATATAACCTATGTATATTGAAGATGAAAAGCGCGACTATTTTGACGAAGAGCTTTATGTTAAAAACAAGCGCCGCAAATTTAGAAAAGAAGTAGTGCGCGCCTACGCTGCAATGCTTTTTTACGGCATTATTTCAACAATAGTGTTTCATATTGCCCGATTTCTTTTAAGCGCAGGCCTTGACTACACCAGATACCGCGAAGAAAAGGCCGAATATATTGCTATGGGACTGAGCATTTTGTCGTACCTGCTTTTGTTTGGCTTCAGACACGTGGAAAACTGCGGCTACGTTGATGCTTATGACGACAATTTTTCCCTTTGGCTCTGCTTAAAGCGTTTTGCCTCGGCTTCGGCCATGATGCTTATAATTCCCTACCTTATAGCGCTGCGCGTTAACTTTTTGTTCGTTTACATTTATAATATGTGCTACACCCACTCCGACCGTGTAAGCGAGGTTATAAGCGAGGCCTTTTTGCATCAGTATGACGGCACGACCACCCTTGGCATATTTTTAGGCACGACGGGCAGCTTTTTGGTTTATTTATTGCTGTACATCCCCTTCTATTATTTGGGACGCGGCAATTACAGACGCGACCTGCTTAAGGGTGCCGAAATTAAGGTTAAATAAAAAAAGCGAGATTTTGAGCGGGTAGAGGCTGAACATGCCGACAGAAAAGCAGAGCACGAAAAAAACAGTTAATTTTAAAATCCACGATGGCAAGCCGCCAATCGTGGATTTTTTGCTTTCGGTTTTATATTCAAATGTTGTAATTCAAAGGGGTATATGCTACAATGACCTCAGCAATAATGGTTATGGTTAGTCGAAACAAACTTGTTTCGACACAAAATCTTTGATTTTGCGGCAAATTTTCTTTGAAAATTTGTCCATA
>JAZQSG010000057.1:0-3121 GCA_045630025.1 Acutalibacteraceae bacterium | reverse complement strand
GGCTTTTTGATGTGGAATCATCATCCTGCAAAGGTGTTTATGGGCGATACCGGCTCAATGTTTTTGGGCGGAATGGCCGTAGGTCTCAGCTTTATGGTAGATATGCCCGTTTTGCTTTTCTTTGCAGGCATCGTCTATTTTTGGGAAGCCATTTCGGTTGTTATTCAGGTTACCTATTACAAAAAAACTAAAAAGCGCTTGTTTAAAATGACTCCCATACATCATCACTACGAGATGTCCGGTTGGTCTGAAAATAAAATCTGTGCAGTATTTTCTCTTATCGCATTTATCGGCTGCGCAATAGCAATTGTGCTTTACTTGCTCTCATTCTAACAGGAGGTGCCGGTTATGAACCGCTCAGAAAAATATCAAAATGATGAATATAACGGCGATGTACCGGCCAAAAAGAAGGGTATAAACTGGTCAAAGTATATCCAACGCGGCAAAATGGATATAACCTTTTTAAGTCTTGTTTTGTTGCTGTTGGTGGTTGGTCTTATTTGCCTTTTTTCCTCCAGTTACGCATACGCGCTTCAAAACTACGGCAGCAGCTATCACTTTATTAAAAAGCAGTTGTTTTTTGCGGTGTTTGGCGTTGTTATAATGCTTATCACTTCAAAAATTAACTATCATATTTATCGTAAATTTGCGTGGTTTATTTATATTGCTTCGGTTGTTATGCTAACGGTTGTGCTTATGCTGCCGCCTTTGCAAGAGGGTTTTGATTATAAGCGTTGGCTTGTAATTGGCAGCTTTAGCTTTCAGCCCAGCGAAATTGCAAAGTTTGCTATTATACTTTTGTTTTCACATTTGATATGTGACAATATGAAGCATATGAAACGCTTCCGTTTCGGAATTTTGGTGTTTGGCTTTTTGTTGGCCCTTGTTTGCGCCCTTGTTGTTGTTGAAACACACCTTTCTGCAACCTTGCTCATCTTTTCAATAGGTGCGGCACTTATGGTTGTGGGCGGCATAAAACTGCGATATGTTTTTGGCGGATTGGGTGCAGGCGTTGCATTAGGCGCAGGCGCAATTTTAACCGGCGTTGTTGATTACGGCTCAAGCCGAATTCAATCCTGGATTGATCCTTGGAGCGATCCTTCAGGTGCTGGCTGGCAAACCATTCAGTCCTTGCTTGCTATCGGTTCGGGTGGCGTTTTTGGCGCAGGTCTTGGCGGCTCAAAGCAAAAGTACCTTTGGGTTCCCGAGCCCCACAACGACTTTATATTTGCCATCGTATGTGAAGAGCTTGGTTTCATAGGTGCCATGGCCATTATTGTATTATTTGGCTTGCTCGTTTGGCGCGGCTTTAAGCTTGCCACAAGGGCGAAAGATAAGTTTGGCTCTTTGATGACCTTTGGTCTTACTATTCAGGTTGGCATTCAGGCAGCCCTTAACATTATGGTTGTAACAAATACCATTCCCAATACGGGTATCAGCTTGCCTTTCTTTAGCTATGGCGGCACGGCACTTATAATGTTGATGGCTCAAATGGGTATTATTCTTTCAATTTCTCGCGACAGCAATATGACAAAACAGTAAAAAGGGGAGCTCGCAATGAAAATTTTGTTTGCAGGCGGCGGCACGGCAGGCCATATTAATCCCGCGTTGGCCGTAGCAGGTTATATTCGTGAGCGTCATCCTGATGCACAGTTGTCTTATATTGGCACCCAAAAGGGACTTGAATCCAAATTGGTGCCCGAAGCGGGAATTGATTTTTACACCATTGACGTAAAGGGATTTCAGCGCAAAATCAGTTTTAATAATATAAAGCATAATATTTCGGCATTAAAAAAACTTATAACCGCCTCAAAACGTGCAAAAGAGTTGCTTTTGCAAATTAAACCCGACGTAGTAATGGGCACAGGCGGATACGTAAGCGGCCCCGTTTTAAGAGAGGCCCACAAGCTTGGTATTAAGTGCTGCATACATGAACAAAACGCTTTTGCAGGTAAAGCCAACAAAATGCTTGCCCCCGATATGGATGCAGTTATGCTTGCTATGCCCGAAGCAGAAAAGTATTTTGACCTTAAGGGCAAAAAAGCCATTATAACGGGAAACCCCGTAAGGCAGGCAGTTATTAACGCCGATAAGGCCGCGGCCCGTGCAAGTCTTGGGCTGGATGATAAGCCGATGATTTTGTCCTTCGGCGGATCCTTGGGCGCTCGCAAAATTAACGAAGCGGCCGCAGATATAATGCAATGGCATAAGGCAAACGGTAGAGTTCATCACTATCACGCCACCGGTAAATATGGCGTTGAGTTAATGCCCCAGCTCTTAAAAGAGAGGGGAGTAGATATTAACTCGCCTTACTTGCACATCACCGAATATATTAATAATATGGATGTGCTTATGGCTGCTGCTGATTTGGTTATTTGCCGAGCAGGCGCAATAACCGTAAGCGAATTGCAGGCACAAGGCAAGCCGGCTATTCTTATACCTTCACCCAACGTTGCCGAAAACCATCAATATCATAACGCTATGACCTTGGTTACAAAATCAGCGGCAATGCTTGTTGAAGAAAAAGATTTAACCGACAAAACCATTGTAAAAGCAGTCAGCTCTCTTATCGATAACCCTCAAGCGTTAAGCGATATGTCAAAGGCATCCCGCTTAAGTGCAATTTTAGATACAAACGAGCGAATTTATCGCGTATTAATGGAACTTTTAACAAAATAAGCAAATAACACATAAGTCAACCGCTGCATAAACTGTTGTATAACTTATGGGAAGGCGTGTTGACTGTGTCACGGTTGGTTGTTTGTGGCGGAAAAAGGTTATACGGTGAAATAAATTTGCAGGGTGCCAAAAACAGTGCGCTGCCTATATTGTCGGCATCATTGCTTTGCGATGGCGTTTCGATTATACATAATTGTCCAAATATCAGCGACGTTAACGTGTCGGTAAGGATTCTTGAATCGCTGGGTTGCAGGTGTAAAATTGATTGCAATACGGTTACCGTTGATGCATCAACGGTTGATAAATGGTCAATCAGCGATACGCTTATGTGCGAAATGCGCTCGTCGGTTATATTTTTAGGTGCAATGCTGGGCAAAACAGGTAAGGCCGTGCTCTCACCTCCGGGAGGATGTGAGTTAGGGCTAAGTCGGATCGTAGCCAT
>JAZQSG010000056.1:0-6446 GCA_045630025.1 Acutalibacteraceae bacterium | reverse complement strand
TTGATAACCCAAAAAAGGTTTTGGCCTGCGGATGGAACGTTGCCCTTGAAAAGGTAACGGGCGAGGTTGTAATAAAAATTGACGGCCACGGAAGAATTGACAGCGACTTTTTAACCAACGTTGCACAAGCCATTGATTCAGGCGAAGACATTGTTGGCGGTCAAAGAATCACCGTTTTTGACGGTGAAAGCAGTTGGTCGCAGATTCTTGCTCACGCCGAATGCTCTGTGTTTGGCAGCGGTGTGGCATCCTACCGCCGAAGGATGCCTAAAAAATACGTTAAAACCCTTGGTCACGCCGCTTATAAAAAGAAGGTTTTTGACGAGGTGGGCAACTTTAACGAAGGCCTCGTGCGCACAGAAGATAACGAAATACACTATCGTATGCGAAAGGCCGGCTTTAAGTTTTGCCAATTCCCCGAAATTTGCTCATACCTTCACGCCAGAAGCTCCCTTAAAAGTATGCTCAAGCAAAAAAAGGGCAACGGATGGTGGATAGGTCTCACCTTCCCCAGATGCCCGGGATGTCTTTCACTTTATAATTTTGTGCCGTTAGGTTTTGTGCTTGGGCTCGCCTGCTCGTTGGCAATCAGTTTTATTTTTAATTTATATTTACCGTTTATAGCTATAATTGCCGCATATTTTTTGGCTGCATTTGCTGCTACCGCTTTGGAGATAAAAAAAGAAAAACAAAAAAAGCTATGGTTTCCCATGCTTTGCTTGCCTTTCATCTTCTTTTTAATGCACTTGTATTACGGCCTGTTTACACTGTTTGGCCTGGTTTGTGCCCCCTTTGTTAAAATCCACAAGGAGAAAAAGTAATGAAGTATAATATTGAACCAACGTTATACCGAAATATTTTTGGCGTTCCCGTTGACGTTGTAGACAAGCACATAAAGCTTGCAAGTCATTCGGCGCTTAAGGTTTTGCTTTACATTATGCGCAACGGCATTGAAAGCGTTGACGAAAACACTCCCAAGCTGCTCGGAGTAAGCCAAACAGAGCTTGACGAGGCGTTTATTTATTGGGCCAACCTTAGCATTTTAAACGAAGCTGATAAAGAGCCCGCCGAGAGCCCGTCTAACAACCTTTCATCAACACCCGCAGTAATAAGGAACGAGCATCCCGACAGAACCGAGGTTGCTCGCAGAATATCTGAATCTTCCGAAATTGCTCACGTTTTACGTCAGGCAGAGTTGGTTTTTGGCCGCACTCTCAAGCAATCCGAGCTTTCATCCCTTATATACATTATGGACAGCTTGGGTCTTAAGGCCTCGGTCACTCTTATGCTTGTTCAGTTTGCAAAGGCAGAAGGCAAGCTTTCCCCTGCTTTTATGGAGTCAACGGCGGTAAAATGGGCAAACGATGGAATTGATTCCGTTAGAGCCGCAGAAAAAGAAATGCAGGCAGCAGACGTAAAGCGCAGCGCGTGGCGTGTAGTCAGCCGTGCAATGGGTATAGATAACCGCAGGCCCAGCAAAAAGGAAGAAGAAGCCGCCGTTTTATGGGTTAACGATTGGGCATTCTCTGATCAAATGCTGCGTCTTGCATACGACGAGTGTGTTGACCACACAGGCAAGTTCAGCATCAGTTACATAATGGCCATTCTTGAAGGTTGGCACAAGGCAGGCATCAATTCGCCCGAAAAGATTGACAATGCTAAAGCCGAGGACGTTAAACCCGCTGCAAAGGGTAAAAAGAAATCCGTACATCATTCCGATACCCCAAGCTTTGATATAAACCTGTTTGAGCAAATGCTTAACGGAAAAAAGGAGGACTGATAAAATGGGATACACAAAAGAAGCGTATGAATATGCACTGCAGCAAATAGATGCCCGTAATCAGTCTGCAACCGAACGGGCAAAACAGCGCATTATTAAGGCATACGCCACCATTCCTGCTTTGGAAGAGCTTGACCGCAAAATGTCTTTAAACGGTATTGCGGCCATAAAAGCAGCTACAGGCAGAAGAGGCAGCGCAGCCGTTAACGAATATCACGAACAGCACCTTCGTCTTGAAGCAGAAAGAGACCTTTTGTTAAAGCAAAACAACGTTGATCCGTCAGAATTTGAACCCTCCTTCACCTGCAAACTTTGCGATGACACCGGCTATGCATACGGGCGGCTTTGCCAGTGTGCGATTCAATTAGCAAGAAGCTTTGAATTTGAAAAAATGAGCAGCAAAATGCCTATTAAGGAATGCACCTTTGATACTTTTGAATTGCGCTATTATAGCGGCTCTGCCCACGATTTAATGACAAGCGTGCTGGCAAGATGTAAGCAATTTGCCGCAGATTTTGAGCTTGGCAAAACGGGCATGATTTTTATGGGCAAAACAGGTGTTGGCAAAACCCATATTTCACTTGCAATAGCCAACGAGGTACTTAAAAAGGGCTACGGCGTTGTTTACGGCACGTCAAGCGAATTTTTGGGCAAAATAGAAAAAGAGCATTTTGGACGGGCCGAAGGCGACACAATCGCTCTGCTGTGCGAATGTGATTTGCTTATTATTGACGACCTTGGTGCAGAGTTCCAAACTCAGTTTACCGCCAGCGCCATTCACGAGCTTATTAACAGCCGCATAATGGAAGGCAAGCCCACAATTATTTCTACCAACCTTTCCCCTGCCGAATTGGCCCAGGCATACGGCGACAGAGTATCGTCAAGAATAATAGGCAATTTTGAGCCCCTTAAGTTTGACGGCAACGACATCAGACAAATTAAAATGGTAGAAAAAATGACTGCCAAGCGCACTTGACAAATAAACAACCCAAATGTTATTATACACTTTGCGAGTGAGACAGACAGTTGCGCGGTTTTTACCGTGAGGAAAGTCCGAGCACCACAGGGCGGGATAACGGCTAACAGCCGCCGAGGGTGACCTTAGGGAAAGTGCAACAGAGATATGCCGCCGATTTATTCGGCAAGGGTGGAAAGGCGAGGTAAGAGCTCACCGGCGCGTTGGAGACAACGCGGCCATGTAAACCCTATCCGGTGCAACACCGACAAAAAGCGATACATTTGCCCGATGTGCTTTTGACGGGTGGCTTGAGCGGCAGAGCAATCTGCCGTCGAGATAGATAACTGTCCACGACAGAACTCGGCTTATCGTCTCAGTCGCAACATATAAATTAAACCGAACCAATGGGTTCGGTTTTTTTATATTGAAAAGCGAAAATATATATCGTATAATATAATTAATGATTTTTTAAAGGAGTAGTTATGAAAAAGAAAAATTTACGTTTTTTCAAGAAAATCAAGAGATTTTTTACCGATAAAAACAACAAGGTTGTTAAATCAAGAAAAATGTTTTACGGTGTTTTATTTTCTGCCGTTGCAATAGTTTCGGCAGTGGTTATTCTGTTGGCGGCAACCGGTGGACCCGAATCTGCCATTAAATCTGCCGATTACAGGTCGACGGTAATCAACAACGGCGTCACCACCCAATCTGCAACCATACACGATCTTCTTGAAGATCTTGACGGCGTTAATTACACCATGAGCATTGTTGAATTCAGCACTAAATCAAACAAAGAGGTAGGTAATTTTGACTATATACATACAGTTACCGATGATTCGGTTACCTGTGTTCTTAATGACAAAAAGTTAAATATAACCTACAAATCGGTAAAAATAGACGGCAAGACCGACTATTCTTACGAATCCGAGGATTACAAACCCGTTGAGGACGAGGTTGTATTTAACGTTTCAAGCCGTGCCCCCTCTTTTATTTTTCACAATTATTTTCACCAAGGTGCTTTGTCTTACTTTAAATATCAAGGCAGAAATTTTGCCGTAAGCAACTCATCAACAAAAGATAATATTTACATTTGCACCAACAAGGGTTCTACAAAAATTATTTATTGCGAAACAACAAGCGGTACACTTAAAACAACATATACCTTTAAATATTAAAAATTAAAGGCCTCGGCTTGTTAAACAAACCGAGGCCATAACTCAATCTTTTTTACTTAACTTTTCTTTTGTGCCGTCAGGTCGAAGAATATAAGTGTTATCCAACTGACCGACAAGGGACGCCTTGAACGAATCAATATACTCTCTTCGCAGCGCGTCACGCTCGGCAGTCTCTTCTTCAGTAAGACCAACTGTTTTAGCTTTGCGAGCCAGTTCGTTGATTCTATCTATCTTTTCTTGTTTCAAAGTATCACCTCAAATCGTTAACCCTATTATAAATCAACAGATTATAATTGTAAAGGAGTATTTATGAGAATTTTTATTGATGCCGACGGATGCCCCGTTGTAAAGCAAACGGTAAAGATAGCTAACAAATATAAACTAGAGTGTAGTATAGTGTGCGATACCGCCCATTACTTTGATATTGCCGACGTGAAAATAATTACCGTTGATAAAGGTGCCGACAGCGTTGATTTTAAGCTTGTAAATTTGATTTCAGCGGGCGATATTGCAGTAACCCAAGATTACGGTCTTGCAGCAATGTGCTTATCGCGCGGGGCCTTTGCAATTAATCAAAACGGAACAATATATAACGACGGCAACATTTCGTCAATGCTTGAAACGCGAGCCATATCTAAAAAAATCAGACGTGCAGGCGGTCGTATAAAAGGACCTAAAAAGCGCACCGACACGGACGACAAGCGTTATATAGACGCTTTAACAAAGCTAATTGAACAAGCACTATAAAAAAAGCTCATCAAGCGTTTGCTTGATGAGTTTTAATTTTATTTAAGCTGCGTCATCTATCGGCTGCTGTTCAGAAGGGGCAGTGCTTTCGGGCGGATTTACAGAATTGGTAGAATTCTCTTCGCCCGAAACGTTTACAGACGGCGTTGTAGATTCGGTTTGTCCGCTTGATGCGCCCGACGAGCCGGATGCATCCTCATGGCCGGGACATACAGGAGCAAACGTGCTCTTATAATATCCCGTTGCGGTGGTCTTGCATTCGCTTGTTGCAATTCCTCCCGTTTCAACGCAATACTTAAGCACCTTAACGGTTTTGCAGCTTGGGAAGTTAACCTTTTTAAGGTTTTTGTGTATTGCCTGCATTGCGGGCTTCCACAAAAGCATTGCAGGGTTAGAACGAGTAGACAAGCTGTTCATGGGCTTGGGATTATCAATACCAAACCAAACAGACGCTACGTAATAAGGTGTGCCGCCAACAAACCAACGGTCTTTATTGTCAGAGGTTGTACCTGTTTTTGCAAACATATACGAGCCCCATCCGTCAAAGTTGGCGCTGGCACCGGTACCGCCGCTGCCTGTAACAACCGTATTAAGCATTCTGTTCATAATATAAGCAGTCTCTTCGCTTATGGCACGAACGCCCTCGGTATTCTTTTCAAGGTATATCTCTTTACCGTCGTTGCTGGTTATTTTTGAATAGAAGGTGGGCTCGTAATAAACGCCCCCGTTGCCGAATATTGCATATGCGGCAGTCCATTCAAGGGTGTTAACACCGTAGGTAACGCCACCCAAAGCCAGCTGTGACAAACCAATATCAGAATACTTTTTGCCATTTTTGGTTTCTGACTCAACAAGGGTGGTTATGCCAACCTTTTCGGTCAGGAATTTAAAGGACTTGGTGCAACCATAGCTGTTAAGAATTCTAACGGGAGGCAGGTTAAGAGAACGAGCCAAAGCGTTTTGAACAACAACGGGATCACTGGTTGTACGGTCATAATTGTGATAGTTATAGCCACCGACAGACAGCTTGCTGTTATCAATTTTACTTGACCAGGTTATAAGGTTGTCTTCAATAGCAGGAGCATAAACGCCCAAGGGCTTCATGGTTGAACCGGGCTGACGGTCGGCCTGAGTTGCTCGGTTAAGACCGCGCTTATCGGTTTTAACACCGCGGCCGCCATAGATAGCAACTACGTTACCCTTATAATCCATAACGGTGATTGCTGCCTGGGCAGATTCTTTAATATTGTTAACCTTGGCAAAATTGCTTTCGGTACAGAATACCTTATCAACCTCACCCTGCACCTTTGAATCCATAGTAGCATAAATCTTCAAGCCGCCACGATAAATAACGTTTTCGGCACCTTCACGAGAATAGCCCTTGGTTTCCATAAGGTCTTCGATAACCTGCTCAAACAAAGCGTCGGTAAAGTAAGAATATGCGGTGCTGGGATCTTCAACCTTTTCTTCTTGCTTTTCGTCGGCAGTTTTTTTGACGAATTTAAGCTTTTCCTTAAGTGCTGCATCCCGCTCCTCTTCGGTTATCAAATCTATGTCGTACATATTATTGATAATCCACTCGCGACGGGATTTGTTGCGGTCAGGATTTTTAATTGGGTCGTAGGTATCGGGAGATTTTGTAATAGCCGCCAAACAAGCCGACTCGGCAATAGATAAATCCTTTGCTGACTTTCCAAAATAATAATCTGCCGCGGCCTCGATGCCGTAAGCGTTATTGCCAAGATAAATTACGTTAAGATAGCACTCGATAATAGTATCTTTATGA
>JAZQSG010000055.1:0-3105 GCA_045630025.1 Acutalibacteraceae bacterium | reverse complement strand
GACCACGGTGTTGTTCAGGCATACCCTGAAATAATGAATACCGTTGAAGATATTCGCAAAAAAGACCCCGAGTTCAAAGCCATTTACGGTTGCGAATCTTACTTTGTTAACGATTTGGTACCCGCTCTTACGGGTGAGTGTAACGAACCCTTTGACGGCGAGTTTGTTGTTTTCGATTACGAAACCACCGGCTTTAGCAACGTTAACGATCGCATTACAGAGATTGGTGCAGTTCTTATTAAAAACGGTGAAATTGTAGATACCTTCTCTACTTTTGTAAATCCTCATAAGCCCATTCCTCAAAAGGTGGTTGAGCTTACGGGCATTACTGATGAGATGGTTGCTTGTGCTCCTGACGAGTCGGAAATTTTCCCCAAGTTTATGGAGTTTTGCGGTAATCGACTTATGGTTGCCCACAACGCACCCTTCGATATTTCGTTTACTCGTGCTGCGGCAGAAAGATTGGGCATAGAGTTTACAAATCCTTATCTTGATACCGTTCCCATGTCGCGTGCTTTGCTTAAAGATATCAAAAATCATAAGCTTGATACGGTGGCAGAAGCATTGGGCCTTGGCGATTTTAATCATCATAGGGCGGTTGATGATGCTACCGTGCTTGGTCATATTTTTGTTAAACTGTTGAAGCTTTTGGGCGAGCAGACCGAGGGCTCTTGCACCTCTATGAATGATGTAAACGCCCACCTTGCGGGCGGTGACCCCCGTGGATTAAAACGCTATCACCAAATCATACTTGTAAAAAACCTTACGGGCTTGCGCAATATGTATAAGCTTATTTCAATGGCCCACGTTAAGTATTATCAAAACCGAGGTGCAGCCAGAAAGCCGCTTATTCCTAAAAGTGAGCTTCAAAAGCACCGTGAAGGTTTGATTATTGGTTCGGCTTGTGAGCAAGGCGAGCTTTATCAGGCGGTTCTTAATAACCGCGCATGGGGTGAGCTGCTTGAAATTGCTGATTTTTATGATTTTCTTGAAATTCAGCCCAACGGAAACAACGAGTTTATGGTGCGAAACGGCACCGTTCAATCGGAAGAGCAGTTAAACAACATTAACCGAACAATTATTAAACTGGCCGATAAGCTGGGCAAACCTGTTGTTGCAACGGGAGACGTTCATTTCTTAGACCCCAACGATGCAAAATTCCGCGCTATTTTGATGGCGGGTCAGGGCTTTTCCGATGCTGATGACCAGGCACCGCTTTATCTTAAAACAACTGAAGAGATGTTGGCTGATTTTGACTATCTGGGCAAAGAAAAGGCCTTTGAGGTTGTAGTTACCAACCCCAATAAAATTGCCGATATGTGTGAGTATTTTAAACCCATACCCGACGGCAGTTATCCCCCTACAATTGAGGGCTCAGACGATATAATTCAGCAAGTAACCTATGAACGCGCCCACGAAATTTACGGCGATCCGTTACCCGAAATAATACAAAAGCGTCTTGATAAAGAGCTTGGTTCTATTATCAAAAACGGATTTTCCATAATGTACGTTTCGGCTCAAAAGCTGGTTGCCGATTCTGTTGAGCATGGATATTTGGTTGGCTCTCGTGGTTCAGTTGGCTCTTCCTTTGTTGCAACTATGGCAGGCATTTCTGAGGTTAATCCTATGGAACCTCACTACGTTTGCCCCAACTGTAAGCACAGCGAGTTTATAACCGACGGTTCATACGGCTCGGGCTTCGACTTGCCCGAAAAGAATTGTCCCCATTGCGGTACGTCTATGAATCGCGACGGTCAAGATATTCCCTTCGAAACCTTTTTGGGCTTTGACGGCGACAAGGTGCCTGATATTGACCTTAACTTCTCGGGTGAATATCAAACCAGCGCCCATAAATATACCGAGAAGATGTTTGGTAAGGAAAACGTTTTCAAAGCAGGCACAATCGCTACCGTTGCAGATAAAACAGCTTACGGATTTGTGCGCAAATATGCCGAAGAGCGTGGCATAGTTCTAAACAAAGCCGAAACCGAGCGATTAACCCTTGGCTGCACCGGCGTTAAGCGCACCACGGGTCAGCACCCTGCAGGTATGGTTATAGTGCCCGAGGGATATGAGATTTACGATTTCTGTCCTATTCAGCACCCGGCAGACGACGTTAATTCCGACGTTCAAACCACTCACTTCGACTTCCACGCAATTCACGATACCATATTAAAGCTTGATATACTCGGACACGACGTGCCCACCATCTATAAGTATCTTGAAGATAACACGGGAATATCTGTAATGGACGTTCCCATGAGCGACCCCAAGGTAATGAGCTTGTTTACTTCTACCGATGCTTTAGGCGTAACCCCCGATGATATTGGCTCTTTAACAGGCACCTTCTCATTGCCCGAGGTTGGAACAAACTTTGTTAGAGGAATGCTGGTTGAAACCCAACCCAAAACCTTCTCCGACCTTTTGCAGATTTCAGGCCTGTCTCACGGTACAGACGTTTGGCTTGGTAACGCTCAAGAGCTTATCAAGGACGGCACCTGCACCATTTCAGAGGTTATAGGTACTCGTGACTCCATTATGACCTATTTGATGCACAAGGGCGTAGATCCCAAAATGGCGTTTAAAATAATGGAGATTACCCGAAAAGGTAAAGCAACCAAGCTGCTTACCGACGAGCACGTTCAGGCAATGCTTGACCACGGTGTACCGCAGTGGTATATAGATTCTTGCTTTAAAATCAAATATATGTTCCCCAAAGCTCACGCTGCAGCATATATGATTTCTACCTTGCGACTTGGCTGGTATAAGGTGTATTATCCGTTAGAATATTACGCCGCATACTTTAGTGTACGCAGTGACGATTTGGATGCTAAGGTGCTTATGGGCGGCAGGGAAGCGGTAAAGGCCGCAATGCTTGAAATTGAAGCAAAGGGTAAAGCCGCCAATGCAAAGGATAACTCTCGCCACGCAATACTCCAAATTGTTAACGAGATGTTTGCTCGCGGAATAGAGTTTTTGCCTATCGATTTTTATAATTCGGATGCCCGACTTTATAAAATGGAAGATGGCAAAATCCGCTTGCCCTTTAGTTCAATAAGTGGCGTAGGCGAAAATGCTGCTGAATCTATTTACGCCGTTGCTCAC
>JAZQSG010000054.1:0-1381 GCA_045630025.1 Acutalibacteraceae bacterium | reverse complement strand
AAGATAATGCAAAGGCCAAGGGCTCCCAAAACGACCCCAACATTTACAAGTCAACCGACGGCGGTCAAACCTGGAGTCTGCTTCCCGGCACCAAAGAGTATGCAGGCGGCGATATTGCTGTTAACTCCTCTAACGGTCACGTTTATTGCTCTAACAAAAAAGGCGTTTTCGTAAGTAAAGACGGCGGTAAGTCCTTTACCAAGGTGCTTGATAAAGAAATCACCTCTATGGATTGCGTGCTTACCAAGCCCGGCAACATTTATTGCACCACCACCGATTCTGTGCAGGTATCTACCGACGGCGGCAAAACCTGGACCGAATACAAGGGTAACGGATTGCCCTCACAGAACTTAACTCACCTTCGCGTAAGCCCCGCTAACCCCAACAATATGGTTATGCAGCAGGATTGGGCTGCATTTGGCGGTAGCAAGGGCAGCAACAAAACCTATTACTCTGCTGACGGCGGCAAAACCTGGAAGCAGTCTACCCGCCATACCGAGGGCCATTGGACCCCTGCCAACGCAGCAGAATCCCGCTTTGCATGGCATCCCACCGATCCCAACAAGGTTATCGTTAACTGGAACGCCATTAATATGTCTACCAACGGCGGTAAGGATTTTTATTGGTCAAACACCGGCTTTTCTGCCATTTGCGGCACCGGCGGTTTGCGCTTTAACGTAAACAACCCCAAGCTTATTTCTATCTCAAGCCAAGATTATAACGGCGGCTTCTCAACCGACGGCGGCAAAACTTGGACCTACGTGCCCTATGCCGAAAGTTCCTGGGGTGGCTACACCTACGGCTCTTACTGCATTGATGAAAAAACCACCGTTGTCGGCTTGGGAGCAGGTTGGACCGAGCCCCGCTATATCTGCGTTGCCCGTGAAGGCGGCAAAGAAATTGAGCGCACCAATTATCGCATTAAGGGCAAAGAAATCGGTATGGGCGTTGTAGGCGATGAAAACATCGTCTTTATAGGCGAGTGGCGTTCAACCGATAAGGGCAAAACCTGGGAAGATATGAGCCAGGGCCACGGCGTTGGCTGCACCGGCGTGTTCTTCTCTGACGGCACAACCGGTCGTCTTTGGGGCACCAGCGGATACTACGTAGTATATTCTGACGACAAGGGCAAAACCTGGTCTAAGTTCAGCGTTTTTGCATCAGGCGTATCCGATATTGCAGTTAATACCGAAACCGGTGTGCTTTACGTAGCAGGCGACGGCTTGTTCTATGCCGACCTTAAAGCAGGCGATACCAAGCTTAAGTCAGTTCAAGGCGCTCCAAGCGGCAGAGCCATCAAAAAGGTTGCCATTGACCCCAACAATCAAAGCGTAATGTACGTTTCTACCGCGGGCATCGGCCAGTCCTGCTACCGTTCACT
>JAZQSG010000053.1:0-6203 GCA_045630025.1 Acutalibacteraceae bacterium | reverse complement strand
ACTTGGCACAAAAATTTGATGCACCTCGTCCGAAAGGGCAAACAGCATACCCGTTGCCGCGGTTATAATAATGGGGGGGTATTTGCCGCTGAAGGTGCATTTTGATGCAAGCAAAAGCAGACCGCCCAAAACTCCGTATTCTACAAGGTGGGCCACCGTTCTTACCGAATCCTGCAAGGATTCAATAATCTCTTCTTGAGCAATTGGGTCAAGAGTCGCGAAGTTTTTGTGCAAAAGGGGAGCCAGCCATCTTATAGTGCCGCCGCTGGTGCCTGTTGACTGTGCGGCGTTTTGAGCCGACATATTAAAAATGCAGGCCATCCACAGCAGGGTGGCGCTCCAAAACAATATGGCACCCAAAAGCTTACCGTGAGCCGCTGCCCACCTAAATATTTTGCTCATATCATTCACCCTTAAGGTGGCTTATATACCAGCCCAGGGCCGATTCAAAGTTAACGCCGTACCAACGTCCGTCGGGGTCGTCGACGGTGGCCTTTATTGAGCGAGAGGTAAATTGAACTGCCGTTTCAACGCTTTCGTCCACACCGAAGCCGCCCATAACCGCACCCACGAAGGCGCTGGCAAAAATATCGCCCGTGCCGTGGAAGGTGGCGTTAACGTGTTGGCAAAAGCTGCCGAAAAGGTTGCCCGTGGTTCGGTCATAGCCCAAAGCACCCAGCTTGCCGTCGCCGTTTGAAACACCCGTCATAAGAGCAATTTTCGGACCCAGGTCGGTCAGCTTTTTCAGCATATCTGATACGGTGTCTATATCGGGATTTTGGGGCACCTCGTCCATACCAAGCAAAAAGGCGCTTTCGGTAAGGTTGGGTATTATAACGTCTGCTTTGCGGCAAAGATCTGCCATACTTTGGGCAAATTTGCGGTCAAAACCGGCGTACAGCTTGCCGTTATCGCCCATTACGGGGTCAACCACCACAAGGGTGCCCTCCGTTTTAAAGCGGTCAATAAAATCGCTTACCGTGTTAAGCTGCTCAAAAGAGCCAAGATAACCGGTATAAATGGCGTCAAATTTAAAATTTTCTTCATAAAAATGGTCGGCAATGGGTTGAATTTTATCGGTAAGGTCAAAAAATTCAAAGCGGTTAAAGGCAGTGTGAGTAGACAGCACCGCGGTAGGAATAACCGCCGTTTCCAGCCCTGCCGCCGACAATATAGGCAGAGCAACGGTAAGCGAGCATTTGCCTATGCAGGATATATCTTGAAGGGTAACAACGCGTTTCACAGCTCTACCTCCTTTTTTTAATAAAAGCATTGTATCACACTTAAAAGCTTTTGGCAACAAAAGAATTTCGCCCGTACTTTTGGTACGGGCGAATATTGTTACCAGCTTGTGCCGGCAGAGAAAATCTGAGAATAGGATACACCTCTAAAGATGTAGGGGGTACCTCTGTGGAAAAGGCGTTCCTCCTCAAGGGGCTCAATTTTTTCAATTTTGCCGTCAAGGTACATGTTTATAAGGTCGCCCAGGGTGCGGCAGCGAACCATCTGTGTGCCAAAGCGGCCGTCTATAATCTCAAAGCCGTTAAGCTTGCTTTCATAAATCCATACGGCACGGCGGGCAACCCTTGCTTTGTCTAACAGGTCAACAAGGCAGGGGATAGTGCTTTCTGCAATGTTTTGCAGAGCCACCTTGTTGCCCGATTTATAGGCGTCGGCAGCTCTTATGCCCAAATTCCATTTAAGGGCAAGGCAGCGGCATAAAGCGGCGTAAAAACTGTTCAAAAGGGTGTTGCCGTCGTTGCGAGAGGCCAACAGTTCAAACTTGTCTGCAAGGGTGTTGTAGTGGGCGGTCAGGTCGGCCTTATCACCGGCGTAGCGGACGTAGGCATCGTGCATACCGCACAACGGATCCTGAAGCAGCGCCACCTTTTCAAAGGAGTTGGTGCTATTGCACTCGTCGCAGAAATTATTGATGTCGTCCTGCAGCATCCACTCCTCAAAGCTCATACCCGTAAGCCACTTAAGCTTTTGCTTAAAATCGTCGGCGTTATACTGCGTTGAATAGTTATATTCGGCAAACATTGCAATGCCGAGCAGGTGGCAATCGACGGGGGTTTCGTTGCCATCGTCGCCCCAGCTTGTGGTAAACACGTTGCGAACGTTGCGCTTAATGCAGGCGTTTAGGGCTTTTTCGGTGGTAATAAGGGTTTTGCGATGGCAAGGCACGTAGGTGCCCCAGCGCCATGCGCCGCCCGCAAAGAACGCGTCGGGGTCGTCGGCAAGGCGAACGTCAAGCTTATCAAGATATTGTTCTTCGGTTTTGTCGTAATAGTTCCAATAAACAATGTGCATATTGTCGGGGCGAATGCCGCTAAGCTCGCTGCCCTCGCCACGATAGAACATATCGTCCCACACAAGCAGATAATAGTCGTACTTTTTGGCAATTTCGCTTACCGCTTCTATGTGGCGCTTCATAACCTCTTTACGGGTTTGGTATCCGTTGTGGTCAAGATATTTGCCGCGGCCTACTGCATAGGCCTCGTCCATACCTGCGTGCATTTTTTTGGAGCGGAAGCACTTTGAAAGGGTGCTGAACATACGGTCGATAAGGTCAAGCACCTCGGGCTTGCCAACCTCCATAACGTCGTCAATGTCGTGATAGCGGTCTTTCATATGGGGGTGGCGCAAGAAGCAGTTAAGGTGGGCAAGGGTTTGAATGCAGGGCACAACCTCAATGCCCAAGGCATAAGCAAAATCGTCTATTTCTTTTAACTCGTCGGGTGAGTATGCGCCGCGCATATAGCCAAAAAGCGCCTCGCCTTCAACCTGATAGGTGTCTTCCATATACATAAGATAGGTGTTTATGCCAAGCATAGCCAAATCGGCAATCATCTTTTTGGTATAGCTAAGGTTAAGCACACCGTTTCTGGAGTGGTCGTACATTGCACCGCACATATCAAAATTGGTTACCTCGGTCTTTTTAACGGGGCCGTTTGCCTGCAAAACGTGACCGATGGCACGGTAAAATGCAACGTCGCTGTTGTAGGTGATTTTGGCGACCGAGCCGTCAAAATCAAGGGCAAGACCGTCGCCCTTTTCGGCAACAATCTTAACACCGCCCTCGGAAAGTTTAAAATCAAAATAATTTGAAAGGGTTTTAAGGCCTTCTGCCAAGCGAGGTTCAAGGTTTGAGGGGTTAAATTTCATACTAACACTCCTTACGGCTTATTGTGCTAATTTTAGCATAATAAAACCTGCAATTCAACAAAAAATTGCAGGTTTTTCTTTAAATATAGGCAAATATAATTTGAAAGAGGTTATATCTCGTTCATATAGTTTTTAACGGCGGCTACCAATTCCTCGGCGGTGCCGTTATTGGTGATAAAGCGGTCAGCGATAGAAATGGGACCACCCTTTTCAAGATTTTCAATTTCTGAAAAATCGCGGGCGGTTGCTTCAGCAACGGTGAGGGGGCGAACGGTGCGGGTTGCCAAACGGGAGTAGCGCACGCTGCGGTCGGTTACAATGGCCAAAATATGCAGCTTGTCGCCAAACTTATCTTGCAAATATTTATATTCAGACCAAGAGTAAAGGCCGTCAAGCACCACGTTGCCTTCGCTTGCAAACTGCTCAATGCGGTCGGCCAACAAAACGGCGTATGCGGCCAATCCATGCTTGGCGCGCAGCTCTTCACGAACGGAACGCTCGTTGGCCTCGTTTTTGGGCAGACCTCTGCGCTCAAGCTCTTCCATGGTTACGCCGCCAAAATATACCGAGCGCCAGCCGGCATCGGTAAACACCTGGGTAACAACCGATTTGCCCGAGCCACACATACCAACTACTGCAACAATTTTACCGTTAGACATAATTAAAGTACCTCTTTTTTTTATTTATGATTAAATTTTAACCTAATCCTTTGCCAAAGTCAAGATTGCCTCAGCCGTCGCTTTGGCGGTCAAGAGTCATACCGTAAGATTTCATAAACACCTTTAAAAATTCGTCGGCGGCATCAAGCCCCAAAGCTTTAATGGCGTTTTCGGTAGATTTTTCGGCGTCGGCAAACTCCTTATTGCCCATAGCCCTTTCTTCAATGCACTTGGCAAGGGCGCTCAGCTTGTCCGCTGCCTTAATAAAGGGATAATACTCCTCTTCATTTTGCAAAATCAGCGGAGCGATATCCTCTTTCATATAATCGGGCAGATAGCCGATAAGGCGGTCGCAGGCCGCCTGCTCAGCCGCCTGATAGGCCGTGCGGATTTCGGGATTAAAATACTTAACGGGGGTGGGCATATCGCCTGTAATAATTTCAGACGCATCGTGAAACATTGCAAGGCAGGCGGCGTGCTCTGCGTTAAGGTTACCACCGAATTTTTTGTTATGAATAAGCACAAGCGCATGGGCAAAAAAAGCAACCTCAAGGCAATGCTCGCTCAGGGTTTCGTTGCGGGTGTTTCGCATAAGCCCCCAACGGTTTATAAATTTCATACGGGCCAGCATTCCGTAAAAATTACTGTTCATATCAACAATTCCTTTAAATATGTAAATTTTACTTTATTATTATACCATTATCTGTTATAATATCAATATAATTATTTTTTTAGTGGAGGACAGGCATGCTTATCAAAAAGCAAAAAGAGCGATATTTACAAGCGTTTTTAATTGCCTTTGGCGTGGCGGCGCTGTTTTTTGGCGCCCAAATGATACTCAATTACGGCGCTTTTATATATTACGGCGACTTTAACGTTCAGCAAATACCCTTTTACCAGCTGGCTCATAAGGCGGTAAAAGAGGGGGGCATTTTTTGGAATTGGCACACCGATTTGGGTGTTGATTTTATTGGCTCATACAGCTTTTATCTTGTGGGCAGCCCCTTCTTTTGGTTAACCCTGCCTTTCCCCAATTCCTGGGTGCCTTATATGATGGGTCCTCTGCTTATGCTCAAGTTTGGCTGCGCCTCGCTTACGGCCTATTGCTATTTAAGGCGCTTTTGCCGATACACCCACAACGCCCTTATAGGCGCCTTGCTTTATGCCTTTTCGGGCTTTTCCATTTATAATATCTTTTTCAACCATTTTCACGAGGCAATAATTTATTTCCCCCTGCTGCTGCTGTCGATGGAGCTGTTTGTAACCGAAAATCGCAGGGGCGCGTTTGCTTTCGTTGTCTTTTTGTGCGCCCTTAATAACTATTATTTCTTTTTCGGTATGGCAATTTTTTGCGTGCTTTATTTCATCGTCAAGGTGGTTTCAAAAAGCTGGAAGATTACCTTCAGCCGCTTTTTGTTCTTGGCGTTAGAGGCAGTGCTGGGCGCCTTTATGGCGGCCGTCGTGCTGTTCCCCACCTATTTTACCGTTATCGGTAACGACCGCGCCACCAGCTTTATCGCAGGGTGGGACGCCTTAACCTATTCTCGCCCCCAGATAAATCTTAACATTATACAAAGCTTTTTCTTCCCACCCGACAATCCCGCCCGACCCGTTTACTTCCCCGATGCCGACATCAAGTGGTCCTCTATAAGCGGATGGCTGCCTCTGTTTGGTATGACGGGCGTAATCGGTTGGCTGCAAACCTGCAAGGGCAGCTGGCAAAAGAGAATGTTTGTGCTTTGCTGCTTTATGGCCTTTATTCCCGTGCTTAACAGCGCCTTTTCAATGTTTAACTACGGTTATTACGCACGGTGGTTTTATATGCCCGTGCTTATTTGCGTGCTTATGTCTGTGCAGGCGCTGGAGCGCACCGATATTAATTGGGCGGCTGCCTTTAGATGGAGCTTTGGCATAACCCTTGCCTTTGCCGTTGCCATTGGTCTAATGCCCTCCTGGTACAGTCACGAGCAGGGCTTCCACCTGTTTGGCCTTTTCTCAAACGCCAACAGCGATTACGAGCTGACCAAAACTACCTATCACCGACTTTTCTGGGGTATGGCGGCCATCGCCCTTACCTCGTTGAGCGTGTTCCTTGTGCTGATGTTAATGCGCCAGGGCTTCAGAAAACACAATCGCTCTATGAGCGAGGGCACCTTCTTAAGTGTTTTGCGCACCACTCGCCCTCTGTTTTGGCGTATGAGTGTGGTGGCGATATGTGTTATAACCCTGGTTTACGCCTCTTGCCATATTGCCTGGGGACGTGAAAACGGCGATAACAGCTATTATATGACCCACACACTGATAAACGGCCAACTGGAGCTTGATATTAACGACGGTGAGCGAATAGACGTTTACGAGGGCACCGATAACACCGCA
>JAZQSG010000052.1:0-8147 GCA_045630025.1 Acutalibacteraceae bacterium | reverse complement strand
GCTTGGGGCACTTGACGGATTTGATGAGGTTACCGCCGCCTGCGCCATAGCATCTATTTGGTTCATTATTGCGTAAAGATCTGCCGTTTCAAAGGGCTTGTGCTGATTTCTGAACTCTTCAGACAGGGTGTAATATCCGTTAAAATAACCGTCTATTACCTTTTTAACGTCTTCGGTCGTGCAGTTAAGCACGTAAAGGTCGTAATAAGCGTCGCACAGCAGCTCGATAGAATGCATATATGCCGGCAAATCGCCATCGTAATCGTTAAACTGCGAAAGGTAAGAAACCACCTTTTTAAAGTATTGCAAATCGCTTTCGTAAACGCCGTCGCTCATCTCGCCTATCAGCTTGGTAAGCTCGTTTAAAAGAGGTGTAGCCGTTCGGTCGTCAATTTTATATAGTATTACCTTTTCCGGCTCGGCCTCATAACTGCCCGACGTTACCTTGTTGGGTGTTGGGTGCCCTCCGTTACCCATTTGCGGGCTGCAGGAGGATAAAAAGACGCCCAATATAAGCACCATCGCAAGGGCGACCGTTATTTTTTTCATTTGTGCAAATCCTCCTTTAGTTTTAAAAGGGCTATTTGAGTTTTTGCATCACGAATTTGACCGCTCATAACCAGCTCTATCGCTTGGGATAGGGGCAGCTTAAAAAGCTCTATAAACTCGCCTTGGTCAAACTGTGTTTCCCCTTGGGTTAATTCGGTTGCAATAAAAAGATATATTTTTTCGGTGCAATAGCCGGGGGTGGGATATATGATGCCCATATCCTTCCAAAAAGCTGCAGTCATACCCGTTTCTTCCTTAAGCTCACGTTGGCCGCAAACCATAGGTTGCTCGCCCTGCTCGATTTTGCCTGCAGGAATTTCAAATATAACCTCGCCGTAGGGGTGGCGATATTGCTTAATTAAATAAACGTTGCCGCAGCCGTCGTAAGGGAGTATGCCTACCCCTCCGTTATGCTCAACTATCTCTCGGGTGCTTTGGCTGCCGTCGGGAAGCAGCACATCGTCCACACGGGTGTTTATTATGCGGCCCTTGAACTTGTATTCGGTTGCCGTTGTTTTTTCAATCATATCCATAGTTTTATCCTGTTCTGTTTAGGTGGATTTTTGCATATATTGTAACAACTATTTGTTTGGAGTGAAAAAATTATGGGTCACATAGTAAAAGCCGTTGAACACGACTATCATACCTTGCGAAAAGAAATTTACGGGCTTATCGGCAAATACCCCTTCGTTTCTCTTGCACGAATAGGCAAAAGCTTTATGGGCAGAGAAATTCACGCCTTGCAAATTGGTAAACGCAAAAAATATTTGCTTATTGCCGCCGCCTTTCACGGAAAGGAACGAATTACGTCGGCTGTTGCCATGCGCTTTGCCGAAGACGTTTGCAACGCCGTGGCCTTGGGCAACGAGCTGACGGGAATACCCATAAGAAGGGCGCTTAATGAACGGGGGTTGATTATCGTGCCTATGGTAAACCCCGATGGGTGCGATATTGCCATTCACGGTGAAAAGGCCTGCTTCAGCCACGGGCCCCGCATAAAAAGGTTGTGCGGCGGTCACTTTGAAGATTGGAACGCCAACGGCAGAGGGGTTGATATTAACCACAACTTTAACGCCGGTTGGCAAATTTTGAAAGGGTTAGAGCAAAAGCAGGGCATTTTTGGCCCCTGCCCCGCCCGTTACGGTGGACCTCGCCCCGAAAGCGAACCCGAAACGGTGGCTTTAACCACCTTGTGCCGACGCATGAACATAGACCAGGTGATGGCCCTGCACACACAAGGGGAAGAAATATATTGGCGGTATGGAGAAAACACACCGCCCAAGGCCGAAAGAATGGCCAAAATTTTAGCAGCATCATCGGGCTACAAAATGGCTGACCCTGCCGACTCTGCCTCTCACGGAGGGTTTAAGGATTGGTTTATTGACAAGTTTGGGCGCCCCGGCTTTACGGTAGAATTAGGCAAAGGAGTTAATCCGTTACCACTCGAGCAGCTTGAGCAGATATACCCTGCCGCCCTGGAATTGATGGCCCTTATGCTTGTAATGTGACATACATATTTTAGTATATCAAATTTTTTTGTGATTGTAAAGCAAAAGAGGGCTTTATTTTTAGGTTATAAAAGAAAAATCCGCGGTGCACAACAAAGTACCGCGGATTTGTATTTTTAACATTTTACAAATTACCGTTCTTCACGGAAATAGGGCAAGCCCAAGCTTTCGGGAGGTTGATGCTCACGCTTCTTACGCATACTGATAACTACCAGCACCAGCAAGGTTACAGCATAGGGCAACATTTCTACAAGGTTTTTAAGGGCTCGCTGGCTTTCGGTAAAGGGCAGATATGCAACAATAATGTACAAGCCACCGAAAAGATATGAGCCCCAAAGGCCGGATTTGGGATTCCACAATGCAAAAATAACAAGTGCTATTGCAAGCCATCCTCTATCACCAAAGCCACCGTCGCTCCAGGTTCCGCAGGCGTAGTCCATAATATAATACAAACCGCCCAAGCCCGCAATGGCGCCGCCTATAATGGTTGATACATATTTATAGCGGGTTACGTTAATGCCTGCAGCATCTGCAGTTGCGGGGTTTTCACCAACTGCACGAAGAGAGAGACCCACTCTTGTACGCTTTAAAACCCAAGCAGTTATTATAGCAATAATTACCGCAATATACACCAAAAAGCCATAAGACATAAAGAGTTTGCCAAATACACCGCATTTTTCTGCAAAGGGCAAAGGCAATCTCATAAGGTCGCTGGTGCGCTTAACCGACAAGGAGCCGCCCTCACCGAAAAGCTGTGCCAAAGAGCCGCCAAAGAAGTTACCCACGCCCATACCAAAGGTGGTAAGAGCAAGACCGGTAACGTTTTGGTTGGCGCGCAGGGTGATGGTTAAAAAGCTGTAAATAAGGGCCATCAACGCCGAACCGATAAGCGAGCAGAACACAGGCACCAAAACAGCAAGAATTGCATTAAAGGCCTCGCCCGACAGCTTTTCATAAAAGAAAGCGCCAATAATGCCCGATACGCCGCCCATATACATAATGCCGGGAATACCCAAGTTCAGGTTGCCCGATTTTTCGGTAACGATTTCACCCGTTGAACCAAAAAGCAAGGGGGTGCCTTGAATAATCGCCTTGGGAATAAAATCTATAATCCAACTTAAAAAAGCCATATTATCACTGCTCCTCCTTCTTTGAGTGGCGGAAGTTTATCTTGTACTGGATAAAGAATTCGCAGCCAATAATAAAGAACAGAATTATACCTGTTATAATATCTGCCAAGCTTTCGTTAAGGTCAAAAGCAGTTGCGATTGCGCTTGAGCCGCGCTGCAAGAAAATGATAAGGAAGCTGGTGAGCACCATTATGATGGGGTTGAACTTTGCCAACCAGGAAACCATCATAGCCGTAAAGCCCTGACCGCCAACGGTTGTGGTTGAAACGGTATGGTCAATGCCGCCTACAAGCAGCATACCCGCCAAACCGCAAAGACCGCCCGAAACAAGCATGGTGCGTATAATTACCTTTTTAACGTTTATGCCAATATAGCGTGCGGTGTTTTGGCTTTCACCAACAACAGAAATTTCATAGCCGTGCTTGCTGTGTTTAAGATAAACATAAAGCAACAAGCACACTACCAAAACGATTAAGATGTTGAGTATGTATTTGTTGTTAAACAAATTAGGCAGCCAGCCCGCTTCGGTGCTGAGGTTAATAACACCGATTTTTGCAGAGTTTTTAGGATTCTCCCAAATGATTTCAAAAAACTTAACCAATGATATAGCAACATAGTTCATCATCAAGGTGAACAAGGTTTCGTTGGTGTTGTAATGAGCTTTGAATATAGCAGGTATTACACCCCAGATTGCGCCTGCTGCAACTGAACATATAAACAGCACGGGAATGTATGCCCACATAGGAAGGGAGTTGCCGAAATAAATCATACAAGCGGCGGCGGAAAGGCAACCTGCTAAGGTTTGACCCTCTGCACCGCAGTTCCAGAACTTCATTTTAAAAGCGGGTGTTACAGCCAAAGAGATGCAAAGCAAAACTGCCACGCGTTGGAAGGTTACCCACATTTTGCGCTTGGTTTCAAAATTGCCCTTAACCATTTCTACATAAACGTCGATAGGGTTAAGACCTGAAAGAAGGGTGATTATAATACCCGAAACAACCAATGCAGCAAATATTGCGCCAAACCTGATAAGCCAGCTCTTCCACCATACCATTGCATCACGCTTGGTGATGTGAATAAGCGGCTCACGGTGAGTGGTTATTGCCTTTTCGATTTTTTCGCTCATTCCTCGTCACCTCCTGTTTTGGTCATCAGCAAGCCAACCTGTTCTTTTGTGGCGGTGCGGCCATCAACAATGCCTGTTACACGGCCTGAGCCGATAACCATTATTCTGTCGCACAAATCCAGCAGCACGTCAAGATCTTCGCCGACGAAGATAACTGCTACGCCCTTTTCTTTTTGCTGATTAAGCAGATTGTAAATTGTATATGATGAGTTAATATCCAGGCCGCGCACGGGATATGCAGCCATCAGCACGGTAGGTGAAGCGGCGATTTCGCGACCTACAAGCACCTTTTGCACGTTACCGCCCGAAAGACGGCGAACGGGTGTGGTGGCACCGGGGGTAACGACCTCAAGGTCGGTAATGATATGCTCTGCCAAATCCTTTGGTGATTTGCGCTCAAGAAACATTGATTTGCCCCTGCGGTAGCTGCGCAGCATCATATTATCGATAATATCCATATTGCCCACAAGGCCCATACCCAATCGATCTTCGGGAACAAAGGAAAGTCGCACGCCCAATTCGCGAATTTGCAGCGGGGTCTTATCGCGCAGGTTGTGAATTTCGTCGGTTTTGGGGTCGTGGTAAACAACCTCACCGGTGGTAAGGTGCTGCAGACCTGCTATTGATTCAAGCAGCTCGCGCTGACCTGAACCGGCAATGCCTGCGATACCCAAAATTTCACCCGAACGAGCGGTAAAGGATACCTTGTCAAGTACTGTTGTGCCCTGGCGGTCAACACAGCTTATCTCTTTTACCACCAAGCGGTCGCAGGGGTTAACGGGCTCGCTGCGATTGATGTTAAGCGAGATTTTTTGGCCAACCATCATTTCGGTCAGTTGGTTTTCGTTGGTTGATGCGGTTTCAACGGTGCCTACGTATTCGCCCTTGCGAAGAACGGCAACACGGTCAGACAAAGACAAAACCTCGTGAAGCTTGTGGGTGATAATAACTATTGCTTTGCCGTCGTCCCTCATTCTGCGAAGCACGTTAAAAAGCTTTTCGGTTTCTTGGGGGGTAAGAACGGCGGTGGGCTCATCAAGAATAAGTATATCGGCACCACGATAAAGCACCTTAATAATTTCAACCGTCTGCTTTTCGGAAACAGACATGGTGTAAATCTTTTTTTGCGGTTCGATATCAAAGCCGTACTTGCTGCTTATCTCAAGCACCTTTTGGTTGGCTTTTTTTACGTCAAACTTACCTTCGTTTTCAAGACCAAGCACAATATTT
Source organism: Acutalibacteraceae bacterium (assembly GCA_045630025.1). Classification (GTDB taxonomy): domain Bacteria; phylum Bacillota; class Clostridia; order Oscillospirales; family Acutalibacteraceae; genus RGIG2206. The sequence continues at coordinate 2,604 of JAZQSG010000052.1, read as the reverse complement.
TCGGTAGCGGTGAAAACGTCAACAAGCTTAAAGTGCTGATGTATCATACCGATTTTGTAATCAAACGCGTCTTTGGGAGATGCGATAACCGCCTCTTCCCCATTGATAAAGATCTGACCCTCATCGGGGAAATAGATGCCCGATATCATATTCATAAGGGTAGTCTTGCCGCTGCCGTTTTCGCCAAGGATAGATAAAATCTCGCCTTTTCTAACGGTCATATCAACGTTGTTATTAGCAACAACGCTGCCAAAGCGTTTGGTAACACCGCGCAATTCTATTGCCGGAACATCATGTGTCATAATGCGCCCTCCATTTGTGCTGATTTGGTTTTGACTCAAAAAATAATCCCATCAAAATCGGATGCTTTTTTGAATCAAAGCCCCGTCTTATTAACCACTACGGGCGAGGCAGGGATAGCCCTGCCTCGCCTGTGGATTTGAAATTGCTATTAAGTAAAATTACTTAGTGGTAACACCGTCGATATCGATATCGAAATAAGGAGCTGAACGATACTCAGACTCGAGGAATGCGCCGTCCTTAATAACCTCGGTATCGGGAGCAAATGCAGCGTCAGAGTCAACGTCTGCCTTGTAAGAGGTAAGCTCTTTGCCATCCTTGGTCCAGGTGTTGGTAGCAAATACGTCAAGCTCGCCGGCAATGATCTTTGCCTTTGCAGCTTCAACGGCTTCCTTGGTACCGTCGGCAACAGCAGTGCCAAGCTCGCTGAGCTCAACAGAACCGCTCTCGATGTCGCCTGACCAGTCGGTATCAATGGCCTTGTCTTCAACTACACAGTTGATGATGTACTTGAAGTAAGGAGCCCAATTGATGCGTGAAGATACGAGGAAGGTGTTGGGGCATGCCTTTGCGGTAGAACCGTTGTAAGATACGTTGGGAACGCCGGCTGCTTCGCAAGCATTGGGAGCACCCATAGAGTCAGCGTGCTGGCTGATAAGAACGCAACCATCGTTGATAAGAGCATTTGCATACTCCATCTCTTTGGTCTCGTCATACCAAGACTCGGTGTACTTAACGGTAATGGTAGCGGTGGGGCATACTGAACGGGCGCCAAGATAGAAAGAAGTCATACCTGACTTAACCTCGGCGTAAGGCATAGCGCCAACATAGCCGATCTTGGCCTGCTCTGCAGTGATTTTGCCATCTGCAATCATTTCGTTAAGCTTCATACCTGCAACGATACCTGCAAGGTAACGGTCTTCATAGATAGAAGCAAATGCGTTGTGGAAGTTTGCGAGTTTCTCGGTGTGGGCCTTGGTACCGGTAGCGTGGCAGAACTCAACCTCGGGGAATTCCTTGGCGGCACGGATCATATGATCTTCATGGCCGAAAGAGTTTGCAAAAACAATGTCACAGCCGGCATCGGCAAGTTCTGCAGCTGCTTCGTAGCAATCTGCACTTTCGGGAACGCCCTTCTTGATCACGTATTGATCTTCAGTAAGGCCAAGTTCCTTAACAACTTCCTTGGCAGCGTTGATGAAGTTAAGGTCGTAGGTAGAGTTTTCATCGTGCAAGCAGATGAAACCGATCTTAACATCAAGACCTTCTTTTTCTCCGTCTTTGTCTGCTTCCTTATCGGCGCCGCAAGCTGCGAAGCTGAGAAGCATTACAAGAGCGAGAAGCAATGCAATAAGCTTTTTCATTTTACTTTCCTCCAAAAATAAAATTTGTATGTAAAAAAATTACATCCTAAAAATGAAAAATGCAGATTTTAAAGCCAAGCTCCGTTCAAATTCAATTCAATCAAAGCACCATTAAAATCCGCCAAAAATAACTATACTCATATTAGCACTTTATTCGAGCGGTGTCAACATTTTTCGTCTTGTTTTTTTGCTTTTTACCCGTTAAGCAGAAACGGTTGACTAACCCGAATAAATATTGTATAATTCTTTAAAACAAAATCGAATCATAATGCAAGAAGGTGAAGCTTTTGATCACTTCAAAACAACAGTTACGACAGCTTATTGCACAAGACTGCAACGCGGGTGGGCGCACACCCGGTCACATCGGCATATTTGATATCATCGGTCGCTTTTTGGTTACCATGCGCCGCGTTGACTACTACACCTTTAAGAAAAAATCCAACCCCTTGTACCTTCTGCCCTGGATTTTTGCTAAGTTTAAGTACCGCCGTCTTTCTGTTAAGCTTGGTTACAGCATACCTTGCGACGTATGTGCAGGCGGCTTAGCCCTGCCCCATTACGGCACCATAGTTATAAATTCGGGGGCTAAAATAGGCCAAAACTGCAGGATTCAAACCTGCGTAAACATTGGCGCAACCTACGGCGCGAAATCTGCACCCGTAATCGGCAACAATGTATATATTGGCCCCGGAGCCAAAATTATAGGCGAAATCACCATTGCCGACGGCGTTTGCATAGGAGCAGGCGCAGTCGTTACAAAATCTATCGAAGAACCAAACACAACCTGGGGTGGTGTGCCCGCAAAGAAAATAAGCGACAACCATTCTCACATTGACCTGCCCGTTATCTGAACAAAGCAAAACGGCCCGACGTTCATACGGCGAGCCGTGTTTTTATTTTATTCGCAGGCCTGTGGGGTAATGATTTTTGGCGGTGCCCG
>JAZQSG010000051.1:0-4000 GCA_045630025.1 Acutalibacteraceae bacterium | reverse complement strand
TGCTCGAAATGCGGTAGGTCGGGAGTTCCCCGGCGCAAGAGTTCAAATCTCTTCATCTCCGCCAAAAACAACCGTAATCTTAGGATTGCGGTTGTGTTGTTTTTGTGGTATAATTCCGTTTGTACGATTATTTTTAAAGAGGTTTGCCGTGGTTATTAAGTTTATTAAGAAAAACACAGTTTTTTGCATTGCCGCTTTGGCTGCTGTTATAACCTGCTTTTTCGTTCCCCCCGACAAAGATTATTTTGGCTATTTCGATTGGGGCACCTTATCTTGCCTGTTTTTAACCCTGGCGGTTGTTTGCGCCCTTAGAAACATCAAATTTTTTACCATCGTTGCCCGTCGGCTGGTGGTGCTGGCAGGCAATATGCGGCTTTTGTTTTTGCTGCTTGTAACCATCACCTTTATTGGGTCGATGATTATTGCCAACGATATGGCTTTAATTACCTTTTTGCCCCTTGGTTATTTTGCTCTGAGCGTTGTTAAGCAGGATAAGCATATGGCCTATCTCTTTGTTTTGCAAAACATTTCGGCCAATCTGGGCGGTATGCTGACTCCCTTCGGCAACCCCCAAAACCTTTATTTATACTCTTATTTTAAAATCCCCACGGGTGAGTTTTTATCTATTATGCTGTGGCCCTTTTTGTTAGCCATTGCCCTGCTTGGATTGGCCTGCATGCCGGTTAAGCCCATAAAATTCACCATACCCGACCACAACCAAGAAAAACTGAATATGCCCCGCACCCTGCTTTATTGCCTGCTTTTTGCCCTTTCGGTGCTTATAGTTTTCAGAGTTTTGCCCTTTTACGTGGGCTTGGCCATTATTCCCATCGTGCTTTTTATTGCCGATAAAGAGTGCCTGCTGATGGTGGATTACGGCCTGCTTGGCACCTTTTTCTTTTTCTTCATTTTTGCCGGCAACCTGGCGCGGATTGAGGGCATTAACAGCCTTATGTCGGATTGGCTTAACAAGGATACCCTGCTTGTTTCAATTTTATCTTGCCAGGTTATAAGCAACGTACCCTCCTCTATTTTGCTGTCACGCTTTACCACCGATTACGTGCCCCTGCTTTTGGGCGTTAACATCGGCGGCACAGGCACCCCCATTGCATCCCTTGCCAGCTTGATTACCCTTAGCGAGTTTCGCACCCTTCACCCCGAGCAGACCAAAAAATATTTGCTTATTTTTACCCTGTGCAACCTTTTGTTCCTTGTGATTATGACCCTTGCCGCCAAACTGTTTTTTGTATGATAAAAGAAAAGAGCCAACTCTTTTAACAGAGTTGGCTCTTTTTATTAAATTACAATTTCAAAGTTGTTTTTGCCCTTGCTGTAAAGATTTATTTTTCGTTTTTCCGTCTTGCCCTTTGCGGTAACGGTCACCTCATATTCACCGTAGAACCCCTTAAAACGCAGTGCGCCCTCTCCGTCGGTGGCTGCATCAACGTGGGTGTGCCACTTTTTCTCAATAAGGTTTTTGAGGGCATAATAGGCGGGCTTGGGGGTTAAATCAAAGCGCAGCAGGCCGCCCCTGAACTGATTTTCACCAATGGTCATATCACCTTGGGATTTGGCAATAACCTCGGGGGTTGGGTTGGGCACGTAGGCGTAGCCGTCTACCAAATTCCAATATACAATCTGCTCTACCCTTTCGTGGGAAAACCACACGGTGTAAAGATATTCAAGCAGTCGGGCCTGAATTGCCTCGCCCTCTTCGCTATCGTCATAGGCGGGCAGAGTTACCTCGGTTATCTGCAAGGGCTTGCCCAGCAGAGAGTACATATTCATTCGCTGATAAAGCTTTTGGGGATTGTAAAGCACCCTTGTTTGTTCGTATTCGTTGGCCTTTTGGCTAAAGACGTGATATTGCAAGCCAATCGCGTCAACTCGCGCCCCCTTAAGAAGGGCATTCTCTATACAAGCGTAGTATCGGTCGGTAGGACGCCCGTTTTGGCACCACACCGTGGTGGTGCCATCGTTTATTACAAGCTGGTTGGCGGGAAAGTATTTTTCGGCCAGTTTAAAGCACCACTCAACGTAATCGGGCTGGTCGTAAAAAAGGGTTGCGCCTTCTCCCTCGGGCCAAAACATTTCGTTGGTAACCTCAATGGTGTGGATTTTATCCTTATACCTCTCGGCTATTTCGGCATAGCGCCGCTCAAGCTCTTTTTTTATTTCGGGCAGGGTGGCATCCGCCAGCCATTTGGGGAAAAATCTTTCATAAGCCAGACCGTGCTCGCGGGGCTCTATGCCGTTGGCTTGGCAAAAATCCATACAAAGGTCGATGGGCGGGCGGCGGTAAAACCCGGAGCTGCCTTTTGCATAGCGCTGCTGCCCCTTTTGGGGCTCGGTGGCATCCCAATAAAAAGGCAGGGTTGCCATATTGAAGGTTTGAGCAAACAGGCGCTTGTAGGCGGCATTTTTTTCATCCGTTTCAAGCTCGTCAAGCATAAACAAATTGGCACCAAAGCGAAATTCGTGGCTTATCTGCTCTGCGGCTACGGTAGCATTGGGCACCAGATTGCCCTTGGCATCTTTTATAACAATAGTGGCATAGCCCTTGCGGTTGCGCTCAATTTCGGACTGAACGGTGGTATCCATAAAATCCTTTTGGGCTTCAAACAGTTCTAAAACTTTTTTGCGGTCGGTCATAACGCTGGCTCCTTATAGGGTTATCTCAAAGGTGTTTTTGCCGTTTTTGGTTAAGCTGAGGACGCGCTTTACCTTTTGAGCGCCAACGGTAATCTCTACCTCGTAATTACCGTAAAAGCCCTTAAACTGTGCGCTGCCCTGCTTATCGGTGATAAGTTGGGCGTGGGTGTGCCACACCTTTTTGATAAGGTTTTGGATGGTGTGCAACGCGGGCTTTGGCGTCATATCAAAGCGCAACAGACCGCCTCTGAACTTGTTTTCACCGATGGTCATATCACCTTGGGAGGCGTCGATAACCGCCTGGTCGTCGGATTCAACGTGGGCATATCCGTCAACCAAATTCCAATATATTATCTGCTCAACGCTGCGGTGAGAGAACCACACGGTGTAAAGATATTCAATCAGCTTGGCCTGGATTTCTTCATCCTCGGGGGTACCATCGTAGGCGGGCAGGGTGATTTCGGTAACCTGAATGGGCAAACCGAAATTGGAATACAAATCCATATGCTCGTAAAGGGACTGCGGATTGTAGCGCCTGCGAGTTCTTTCATATTCATCTGCTTTGGGTATAAATATGTGGTACTGCATACCGATAGCATCTATACGGGCGCCCTTTAACAAGGCGTTTTCAATATAAAGATAATATTTGTCGGTAGGGCGACAATAATCCTCCCACGGCAGAGGAGTATGCTCGTTGATTACAAGCTGGTTTGAGGCAAAGTATTTTTCAGCCAACTTAAAGCACCACTCGATATAATCGGGCTCGTCATAAAAGGGAGTTCTGCCCTTTTTCCATTCCATTTCGTTGGTGACCTCAATGGTGTGAATTTTATCCTTATACCTCTCGGCAATTTCGGCATAGCGTCGCTCAAGCTCTTTTTTTGTTTCGGCTACCGACGCACCGTAAAGCCATTTTGGGAAAAACTGCTCGTAGGCCAAGGCGTGCTCGCGGGGCTCTATGCCGTGCTGCTCGCAATATTCCATACAGCGGTCAATGGGCGGGCGACGATATAGAGGGGTGCTGTTTTTGCTATAGCGCAGGTTTCCCCTTTCGGGCTCGGTTGCGTTCCAATAAAACGGCAGCGTTGCCATATTAAAGGTTTCGGCAAACACCCTTTTGTAGGTTTCGTTCTTTTCATCGGTTTCAAGCTCGTCAAGCATAAACAAATTGGCGCCAAAGCGAAACTCGTGGCTTATCTGCTCTGCGGTTACGGTGGCGTTGGGCACAAGATTGCCCTTGGCATCTTTTATAACAATAGTGGCATAGCCCTTGCGGTTGCGCTCAATTTCGGACTGAACGGTGGTATCCATAAAATCCTTTTGGGCTTCAAACAGTTCTAAAACTTTT
>JAZQSG010000050.1:0-3300 GCA_045630025.1 Acutalibacteraceae bacterium | reverse complement strand
CCGTATCCCGCAAGGATTACGAGCTTATTACCGAAATTGCCGCCGCAGTTAAGGATTTGAACGAGGCCAACTCTGCTTTGCTGACCGCAAAAAGCGAAATAGACGCCCGCAAGGCCGAGCTTATGGAGCAGTATGCAGAGGTTAACGCCATCGTAAGCAAATATCAAAGCCAGATTTCGGGCATCAACGCCAACCTGAGCACCCTTGAAAAGGAGCAGAAAGAAATTCAGGCCGCCATTAACAAGGCCAATCAATCTTCCTCTTCAGGTCAGGGTGACAGCAACAAAAACGTTATAGTTGGCACGGGCAACTTTGCTTGGCCCGTTCCCGGCTATTACACCATCAGTTCAAAGTTCGGTTACCGTTGGGGCAGAAACCATAACGGTATTGACATTGCATCAAGCAACGGCACCGTTTACGGCGCAAAAATCGTTGCTGCCGACAGCGGCACCGTAATACTCAGCAAGTATTACAGCGGCTACGGCTACTGCGTAATAGTTAACCACGGCAACGGCTTTACCACCCTTTATGCTCACATGAAGGCACAAAGCGCTTTGCGCGTGGGTGATACCGTTAAAAAGGCCTCAACCATTATCGGTTACGTAGGTGCAACGGGCAACGTAACGGGCCCCCACCTGCATTTTGAGATTTCTAAAAACGGCAAAGCCGTTAACCCCATGAACTATTACAACTGATTTTTGGGATAATACTAAATTTACGGAGGTTTAAAGTAGATGAAAAGTCTTAAGCGTTTATTATGTGCTGTTTTGTGTTTTGTTCTGCTTTTTACCTTCGTTGGTACGGGCAGAAATCAATCGGCATTAACCGCCGAGGCCGCAACCTCTGCCGAAATACAAAAGCAGCTGGATGCTCTTAAGCAAGAAAGCAACAAGCTGCAAGCCGAAATCTCGGCTATGGAGGCAGCCAACGCTCCTTATGAAAAGCAGCGTGCAGCCGTTCAAAAGCAAATCAACGCCACCATTAACGAAATAAATTTGTATGAAAAGCAAATTGAAGCGTGCGAAAAAGAAATGGCCGCGTTGGATAAGCAAATTGACGCCCTTGAAAAAAAGTGCGACAAGTATTACGACGAGTTTAAACAAAGAATGGTTGCCATTTATACGGGCAAAAACAGCTTTTTGTCTGATTTAAGCTTTTTGATGAGCAGCCAATCCTTGTCTGACTATCTTGCCAAGGCCGAGCTGCTGGAATCGGTTTCACGCCGTGACAGCAAGCTGATCGACAAGCTTAAAAAGGACGTTGCCGATATAGAGGCCAAAAAGTCCGAGCACGAGGCAAAAAAAGCCACCTTGGCCGCGGCAAAAAAAGAAATTGACGCCAAAAAGGTAGCCCTTAACAGTCAGTATGCAAAAGTCAACGCCATTTATATGACCAATGAAGAGGCCATAAAAATTGCCGAGCAGGAAGCAGCTGACAAAAAGCAGATGGAAAAGGATCTGAAAAAAGCACTTGAGGATGCGCTGATTTATGAAAACGGCGCAACAGGCACCGGTCAGTTCGCCTGGCCCGTTCCCGGCTTTTATAAGGTTACCTCTCCTTACGGCTACCGCACCCACCCCGTAACGGGCGAAAAGAACAAAATGCACACCGGCATTGATATTGCGGGTGCAGGCGTTTACGGTGCAAAAATTATGGCAGCCGATAACGGCACGGTAATTCTTAACAAGTCTTACGGTGGCTACGGTTGGTGCGTTATGATAAGCCACAACAACGGCTACGTTACCCTTTACGCCCATATGAAGGCCCAAAGCACCCTTAAAGTAGGCACCAACGTATACAAGGGCAAAACGGTTGTTGGCTACGTTGGTTCTTCGGGCACCGCCACGGGCCCCCACCTGCATTTTGAAATTCAAAAGAACAACCAGCACACCGACCCCATGAAGTATTTTTAAAGCATCAGCCCGGCGGCTTACCGTCGGGCTGTTTTTACCAACAATTACAGAGGTGTTCACAATGGAAAACAACTCAGAGTTAAATATGCAAGAACTTGCCCCCGAAGTTGAGGTGCCCCAAAAGCCAAAAAAACCGCGGCGCACGGTATCGCTTAGCAGCTTTATAGTGTGGTGCGTATGCTTTTTGCTTATAGGCGCCATTTTGGCCCTTGCCATAGTGCCCAACGCCCTGCGCTCACCCGTAAGCAAGCAAACCGCCGACAAGCTGGCTTTAATTCAAAGCTATATCGACGCCTATTACATCGACGGCGACAAGGTAGACGAGGAGCAGCTTAAGGATGCGGCGGCCTGGGGCTACGTAAGCGGACTTGGGGATATATATTCAACCTATTACGATGCAAAAAGTTATAGCGACGCCCTTTACTCAAATGCAGGGGGCAGCCACGGCATAGGCATAACCGCAGTTTATTACGGCGGAATTTATATAGTGCGCGTTACCCCCAACTCTCCTGCAGAAGCGGCAGGCATTAAAGCCAAAGACGTTATCACCTCTGTTAACGGCAAAAGGGTTACCGAAGAAAATTACCTTGAAAGCATTGATGCCATTAGGGGCGACAAGGGCACAAAGGTAAAGTTGTCGGTTACGCGAAAGGATAAAAACCTTGAGTTTGAAATAACCCGCGGCGATTATACCGCCGAATCGGTATACAGCCGTATGATTGGCAGTGTTGGCTTTATAACCATAACCAGCTTTACCCAAGCCACTCCCGAGCAGTTTAACGACGCCCTTGAGTGGGTGCTGTCCAAAAACGCCACCGCCTTGGTTTTTGACTTAAGAAACAACAGCGGCGGCCTTGTGGAAGAAACCAACCAGGTGCTTGACAAGCTGTTGCCCAAGGGCGAGATTGGCTATGCCCTTTATAAAGACGGCCACAAGCGTACCCTGGGCACCTCTGATAAAGATTGTGTTGACCTGCCCATGGCGGTGCTTACCAATGGGCAAACCGCAAGCAGCGCCGAGTATTTTGCCTCTGCCCTGCGTGACAGCGCCAACGCCATACTTGTAGGCGAAAAGACCTACGGCAAGGGCATTATGCAAACTACATTTTCTTTGGGTGATGGCTCGGCCATTAAGCTTACAACCGCCAAAATTTATACCGCATCGGGCTACGAATTTCATTTGAAGGGATTAAAGCCCGACGTGTCTGCCTCTTATACCGAAGAGCAAGCTAAAAATTGGTTTTTGCTCAATGACAGTGAGGACCCCTATATAGCCGCCGCACTTAAAGCCCTTGAGGATAAGCCCAAAGCTTAATTTTAATATAAAAAAACGCTCGGCAATGCCGAGCGTTTTTGTTATAAGTCGGATCGTAGCCATGTCGTTCTG
>JAZQSG010000049.1:0-5887 GCA_045630025.1 Acutalibacteraceae bacterium | reverse complement strand
TGAACACAAATTTATTTTTGATGGGCTGCGGTGTTTGCCAGGAAATTAACTGTGCATCAAACTGCTCAAGAGTTTCGCTATCTTGATACTCACAGCCCTCTTTGTCGTAAACGGCAAGATAAGGGTCGGGTATAGCGTCGCTGTAAGCTTCGCCTGCATCGCCGTCGCCCATAAGGTAATCGTCTGTGAAGATAAAGACTATGCAAAGCTTAAGATCGTCTTTTTGGGCAAGGGTGTGGGATTCCGGCTCGCCTGCCGTTGAGTCGGTCAGATAATAGCCCTCGTAATATCTTTCGTAAGGAACAATTCCTTCACCCGTATATTTGAATTTACATCTGTAAACGCCTTCAAGAGTTTTTGTTTCACCGTTCAGCTTGTAGGTTGCAGAATAGTTAAAATCTTGCTCGGTAATTGTGGGGGTTTTAAGAATGCCCACCAGCAAGCAAGCAACGACCGCCACAGCCAAACCGACGGCGATAATTATTGCCGGAATTTTTAGCTCTTTAAGTTTCATAAAACGCCGCCTTTTTTCATTGATTTTTAGGTTTTTTTAGCCAAATTATGCCATTATGGAAAACTACCCCACATTAACTTATATTTTAACATCTTATTATAACACGCAATTCGCCAAATTTCAACAAAACAAGCTCTTTTTATACTGATTTTTTTCATTGAGATTTTAATAAAATTGTGGTACAATACAATAAAAAATCAAGGGCTAAACGAACGAAAGAGTGTTACCATGGAGTTTAACGAAAAATTACAAGAATTGCGCAAGCAAAAAGGCCTTACCCAGGAAGAGCTTGCAGAGGCGCTTTACGTATCTCGCACCGCCGTTTCAAAGTGGGAATCCGGCAGAGGATACCCCAATATTGAATCCTTAAAGGTGATGGCCAAATTTTTTGGGGTAACGGTTGACAAGCTGCTGTCGGGAGACGAGCTGCTGACCCTTGCAGAGGAAGATACAAAACAAAAGGAAAAGCATTTTCGCGACCTGGTGTTTGGGTTGCTTGATTGCAGTATGGCAATGTTTTTCTTTTTGCCCTTTTTTGCTCAAAAGGCAGAGGGAGTACTGCAAGAGGTGTCTCTTTTATCCCTTACTGCCCTTTCGCCCTGCTTAAAAGCTGCTTATTTGGCGGTTGTTATCGGCATTACCCTTTTTGGCATTTTAACCCTTGCATTGCAAAACTGCCGCCAAGCATTTTGGTTGAAATGGAAAACCAACGCCTCGTTGGTATTAAGCTCGGTGGGCGTGCTTTTGTTTATAATCAGCCCCCAGCCCTATGCGGCGGCATTTACCTTTATTTTTTTGATAATTAAGGTGCTGACGCTGATAAAGCATTAACGACACTAAAAGTGTCGCTTTGCTACCCGCCGTTTCTTGTGCACCACAACGCCCTGCCTTAAAATGTGTTTAGGTGAAAGCCAAATACAAAAAAGCGGGGTTTAAAAATGAAAAAAGAAAACAAGAAAAGCTTTATATTTGCGGCGGCTATGCTGATTGCCTTTGCCCTGTGGACGGCGGCAATTTGCCTTATTGACGTGCAAAAAATAGGTCCGCGAGAATCGTCGGTTGGGTTTGCCACCCTTAACCGCGCAGTGCATAACCTTACGGGTGTGCATATGTCTCTTTATACGGTTACCGATTGGCTGGGGCTGGTGCCCGTTGCATTTGCAATGGGGTTTGGCATTTTAGGCCTTGCTCAATGGATAAAGAGAAGGCGCATTTTGAAGGTAGATTACAGCATACTCGTTCTTGGGGGCTTCTATGTTGTGGTGATGGCTGTGTATATGCTGTTTGAAAGCTATGCCGTTAATTACAGGCCCGTGCTGATTAACGGATACTTAGAAGCATCTTACCCATCATCCACAACCTTGCTTGTGGCCTGTGTGATGCCAACCGCAATAATGCAGTTTAATCGTCGCATTAAAAGCATTGTGCTTAAAAAATGCGTTACCCGTGCTATTGCCGCATTTATTGCTTTTATGGTGATTGGCCGTCTTATATCGGGCGTACATTGGTTTACCGATATTGTTGGCGGAGCATTGATTAGTGCGGCGCTTGTGCTTTTTTACAGAGCAATAACAAATTTAAAAAATTAATGAAATTTAACAATTGGAGGAATTATGAAAAACACGAAGGTTGAGCTTGTTGCCCTTACTGCCGACGACCGTGAGCAATTTATTTTAGATAATCAATGGGCCTTTAAGCACGGGGCCTTGCAAGAGTTTGGTATGCGAGATAACCACGTTGACGATGACGGTGAAATTATATCCCGCAAAACTATCGAGGAATGTATTGACCACCCTAAAAGCGAAAGCTATCGCATTGTGGTTGACGGCAAAAAGGTGGGCGGCGTGATACTTAAGATTGATAAAAAGACCAATATAAACGAGTTGGAAATTCTTTTTGTATCTCCTGACGAGCACACAAAGGGTATAGGATACGGCGCCTGGCAGGCGGTTGAAGCTATGCACCCCGAAACGGCGGTTTGGCACACCTGTACCCCCTATTTTGAAAAGCGCAACATCCACTTTTACGTTAACAAGTGCGGCTTTCATATTGATCAGTTTTGGTGCGAATATTTCGCCCCTACTAACGAGCAGCCCAACGATGATATTCACCCTGACGAAGGACCCGACGAGATGTTTCATTTTGTTAAGGTGATGAAACAATAGTGCATAATTGCGCGTTATATACAAAAAAACACCCTATGACCTTTTGCAGTCATAGGGTGTTGATTTTTATAAACCGTTTATTAAAACTCGAAAATTGTAACCTCGTCTACGCCTTCTTCAAAATACAGCTTGGTATTGCGGTTTAAGAATATTCTGAAGCGTTGGGTTTGGGGCTTATCCATAACTACGCCGATTAATTTAATCGGTTCATTACGGTCGGTATAAATTTTCATTGCCTTTTGTTCTAATTCGCTGCCGCTTAATTTGTAAACGATTTCTACGCAGTAAAATCCGTCAGCAGGCGGCTGGGGCTCAACCATACGCTTTGGATCTTCCTGATAACGGTCGTCAAGCTCGGTGCAAATTCTAAACTGATAATCCTTTAAGTTTGCGTGATATATCTGCTTGGTTGCTGAATCCAACATCTCGGAGCCGCTTCTTCTGCCGGTTTTAAACGCATCGGTTTCTAAAGCAAATCTGACAAGATTTTTCGCACAGCGCTGCAATTCGCCAACTGTCAAATAGCCGCTTTCAAGGGCATAAGGAAGGTCGTCTTCACAAACGGTGGCGTCGCTTTTTACCATAAACACGTCGTTTTGCGCCTTAACCATAGCAGCAAGATTTCCGTGAGTTTCGGTGTTGGTTATAGGATCATCCACAAGCGACCACCAGTCAGTCATTACCATACCGTTATAACCCCATTCGTTTCGCAGAATAGTGGTTGTAAGGTCATAATCACCGGCTGTGTGTCGTCCGTTTACGCGATTGTAGGACGTCATTATTGCTCGTACGAAACCGTTTTTAACGGCAATTTCAAAGGGCTTTAAGTAAATTTCACGGGCTGCTCGCTCAGACAGCACCTCATTTTCTTTGCTTCTGTTAAGCTCTTGCGAGTTAACTGCAAAATGCTTGAGAGTGGCATATACGCCGTTTTGTGTTAAATATTGTGAAATAGCAGCAGCATACCTTCCCGCTAAATAGGGGTCTTCAGAGAAATATTCAAAATTTCGGCCGCACAAACCGCTTCTGTGGATATTCATACCCGGGGCAAGCAGCACGTCAACGTGGTAGCTTTTCATTTCTTCCGCCAGGCAGGTATACATTCCTTCAAACAGCTCGGGTGCCCAAGCGGCTGCCAACAATGCACCTACGGGAATGCAGGTGGCTATTGCGCCGCTTTCCATTCGGATACCGCTGGGGCCGTCGCAGGTGGTTACAACAGGCACGCCCTTTTCATACCAAGAGGGGGTGGTGCCGCCAAAACAACTTGCAGTGCCGGGATAGGTGGCCTTGGGGCTTGACATACCTTCGCCGCGAACAATTTCGCAAAGTGCGGTTTCATCAAACTGTGCAATAAATTGATCAAGTGTATTTTTGCCCGCTGCAACGTCTTTCAAGCTGACGCCAACGTCACCGGTTATAGGAAGGGCTTCGGGTAAATTTTCTTTGATGCGGTCTGACAAATCATACTGTCTTAACGTGGCTGCTTCAAACTCGACTGCCCCATCCTTGTTAATCATACGCCGGAATGGCGTTACGGGTGCCAAGGCCTGCACGCATTGTTCAACCAAGCGTGTGGCATCAACAGAAAAGGTAAAAACAGACTTGGCATCGCGAACGTTTTGACCTACGTACAAGCGATATTCACCGCTTTCCAACACCCAGGCAAAAGAATAACCGGTTTTGCCGCAGTCGTCATAGCTGGCCAAGCTGCACACGTTAACGGTGAAGCTGACGGTTTGATTTTCACCGGGGTTGAGCAAATTGGTTTTCTTAAAAGCAATCAGCTGCCTTGAGGGCTTGCCAAGGGCACCCTGGGGGGCCTGGGCATACACCTGCACAACGTCTTTTCCGCTAAAATTACCGCTGTTTGTTACGCGTACGGTAAGGGTGATTTCATCACCGCATTGGTCAACGGAAAGGCACTCTTGTGTAAAGGTAGTATAGTTTAAGCCGTAACCGAAGGGATAGAGCACCTTGTCTTGTGCAAAGGTTTCAAAATAGCGATAGCCGACGTAAATATCCTCTTTATGTATGTTTTGCACAGTGTCGCCAAAACAGTCGTCGCTGGGATATGCTTCCGGTGAGGTAGCAATGGTATCGGTCAATCTGCCGCTGGGAGGCACGATGCCCATAAGAGCGTCAACGGTGCCTGCGCCGCCTTCCTGACCACCTTGCCAAACGTATGCAACCGTGCCGATATTGTAGCGCTTTACCCACGACATATCCATTATATTGCCGCTGTTTACAAGCACGATTACGTGCTTAAAGTTGCGGCTGAGCACGGAAAGTGTGGCATCCTCTTCAGCAGAAAGATACCAGTTACCCTCTACTTTATTATAGTCAAAGCTTTCGCCAATGTTTCGGCAAATTACATAAATCGCCTTGCTGTTGTTTTGTGCGGCGGTTTGTACCAATTTTTCATCAGGAACAGCGTCTAACTGGCAAAAGCAGGGCTTCCAACCGTCGCCCGGGTCAAAGGGGTGAAGCTCTACGTAATTGCGATAAAAATCGGTGACGTTTTTATCTAAGCTTACTTGAGAAGAAATTTCGTCAAAAATGTTGGTAACATAGGGGCAATTTACGCGACCGCCCGAGCCGCTGCCGCTTTTAAGATATTCAAACTGGCCTCTTCCAAAAAGGGCAACCTGTTCCCCTTTACTTAAGGGCAACGAGCCGTCACTCTCTAAAAGCACGATGCCTTCAGGGATAGCGGCGCGATTATATGATGCAAAAGCATTGGAATTTGTTTTTTGAGACATATGGTCACGCTTCTTTCAAAATGGATTTAAATTATTATACCTTGTTATTAACCTATATGTCAATGTTTTTCGTTATGTAAAAATGGCTATAAAATTGCCGTGCAAAGGTCTTATATCGGCTTATCCTTGCGGCACGCATATCACCTATAAAATTGTATGAAGCTGATTTTTAAGGCGTTGCGATTTTTAGTAATTTATGGTATAATGCAGTCAATTCGATAAACTTGAATTTGTAGGTGTGTGTAATGGATTTAAAATTAAGAGAATTAACTCTTAAAAATGAAATTTTACAAACATACGAGATGTACAAGCACTGTATGTTTATGCCGACCGAAGAAAAATTCAATAATAAAGTAGACCTTTTCTTAAAAGATATTTTCGTAAAAATCTTTGCTTGTTTTGAACAAGACAAGATTGTTGGTATTATGGTAGTTTCTTTTAAAGAG
>JAZQSG010000048.1:0-3442 GCA_045630025.1 Acutalibacteraceae bacterium | reverse complement strand
CAAAGCTGTGCAGCAAGAGTTTTGTTATGAGCAAGAACAAGTGTAGGTTTATTTACTTGGGCTATAACGTTAGCCATTGTAAAAGTTTTACCGCTACCTGTAACACCCAACAAGGTCTGTTCTTTTACACCTCGGTTTATTCCATTAACCAAATGTTCAATAGCTTGCGGCTGGTCACCCGTTGGTAGAAATTTTGAATGTAATATAAATTTTTCGGCCACTTGTCTCACCTCTTCCTTTATTAATAACGTAAACGTTAAAAGTCAAAACTTTGTATCAGTATATTATACCACAATTTTATTAAGATGTAAAGGAACAACCGATACAAAATTTGTATCGGTTGTTCCTTTTTAAATTATTAGTTCTATTTTTGTATTCTTCTTATCAAAGCAAACTCTTTTGATCGATTTAGTGCCGTTGTGTTCCACCTCAACTTCATACTGACCATAGAATCCTCTAAAATCAATAGTTCCGCTTGTTACTAAAGAATCAAAACTTGTATTCCATTCGCTTTTAATAAGCTTCTGTAAGTTGTGGTAAGACTTTTTACGTCTGCAATTTACATCTAACAAGCAACCCATGCAATCAGACTCACCCTTCCAGGTATCACCATCTTTCAAATTCCAAAAGATTATACCTTTCATAGACGGAATGCTGAACCACAATCTGTATAGCTTATCAAGAATTTCGGCCTGCAGACTCTCACCCTCTTCTTGAGTGTATCCATCAAAAACTGTTGGAATCGTAATTTCAGATATATACATCGGCACACCAAGGGAGGACATTCTATGATAGGTTTCCATTAGATGATCTAAGTTATATCTGCCCTGCATCAAATCGTCTCTGCATCCCTCATCACTCATAAAATGGAACTGAAATCCAATAGAATCAAGTCGATATCCTTTTTCTACCAGTTCTTTGTTTTCTTTATAATACAAATCTGCAACGTCACCATAGTTTGAGCCGGTGCACTCGTTTCTTTCCAAAATACACTTATCTGAAAAAATGTCAGCCGCAGTTTTAAACGCCCATTTTACGTAATTGAATGCATCATCACCAAGCAAAGGGAAATTAGGTGATCTTTTAGCGCACAAGCACGATTCGTTAACAAGGTCAAAAAGATAGAATTTATTATCATATCTCTTAGCTACAGTAGAAAAATATGACTTAATTTGTTCTTTTAATTTTTCAGCTTCCTTTGACGCCCAACGCGGGTGCCAAGAATCGGCCAACAATGGCTGACCTTTTATTCTAAGTCCATTTTCGTTAGCAAAGTTTAACATATAATCCGCAGGAGGTCTACGGTAGATGTACTCGCTATCTTCATCAAAACGATATATACCCTCTTCGGTTTCTGTAACGCTCCAGCAAAAGGTTGTAGTTATTAGATTAAACAAATCGGTAATTGCATCTCGGTAAAGCTGTTCTTTTTCACCCATATCACCAAGCATTAAGGGAGCAACACCAAAATCAAAAGAGTGCCCAATTTGCTTAACCGAAATTTTACAATCCACCCCATTGCCGAATTCATCTTTAATATTTATTGAAAAGTCACCTTTTCGATAGGTCTCGATTCCATCGACAATTTGCTGCTCATATTTAGAATATAAGCTTCTGAAATTTTCTAATGCAGCTTTCATATTTCACACCTTAAAACTGACATCTTGAAAGATGTCTTTGAGTATCCGGTCTTTCACCATTAAGCGCTTCAAATGTAAGATTTTTCCACACGTTGTGATAATATGCTACCTTTTCATCATCAAGCTCAACGCCAAGACCGGGAGCATCGGGCACAAGCATTTTGCCGTTAATATATTTATGCTTGCCGCCTTTAATAATATCATCAACCTCGTGGTGATAATGGCCGTCGATAGAATAATTAATTTGAGGTGTAGATGCTGCAAGATGAATATTAACAGCAGTAGAAACACCAACCTCTGCACCGGCGTGCATACTCATACCAAGATGGAATGCCTCACATACTGCAGCAAGCTTTTTGGTTACCCAAATTCCACCCCATTTATGGGCATCGGCAAGAATAATATCACATGCATTTTCTCTTATACCGACAGGCAGAGTATCAAAATTAACAACGCACATATTTGTGGCAATAGGAATGTGAATGTCTTTTCTTATGCGCGACATTCCCTCAATGCCCCAGCAAGGATCCTCAAGATATTCCAGGCCAATTTCATCTAACTGTTGGGCGTATTTAATTGCAGTTTGAGGACTCCAACAACCATTGGGGTCAATTCTAAGTTTAAATTTAGGTCCGAAATGGTTTCTTAATGCGCGCAAAACCTCTATCTCGTGAGCGGGATCATGTGCGCCGCCCTTTAACTTTAAGCAATCAAAGCCATGCTCTGCAACTGCTTTTTCACAGAATTTGATGATTTCTTCGGGTGTTTTTTCGCCGCCCGCACCTGTTTCTTCATTCTTAAGGCGAAAGAATATGTAGCCCGAGAAAGGCACTTCTTTTCTATACATTCCGCCAATCATCTCGCAAAGGGGTCTGTCTGCCTTTTTTGCGATAATATCCCACAAAGCAATTTCAATGCCTGCTATAGCACTTAAACCAAAATATCCGTGAAAATACGCCTTCATATGAAACCGTTCGGTTATTGTTTCAATATTAAAAGGATCTTCACCGATAAGCTTTTTAGCCATTTCTTGAATAAGCTCTTCTATTCCGTTGTCACCACGGGTTTCGCCAAGACCTGTTATTCCTTCATCAGTATAAACCTTAACAAGAGTGCGAGTAGTTGAGTTTCTGTAACCTTGTGACCAAAGTATAGGCGCCTCAAAAGGTATGTTAACCCTTATGGTTTCAATTTTTTCTATTCTCATACAAATTTCTCCTATTCATTTGACTTTGTTACATATTAATTATATAATATTATTTAATACTGATTTAGTAATTTTTATAACTAAAAATAATATTATCTTAACAAAGGAGATACTATGCAGGTTGATCTTAATTTATCGATAACAATAAACAATTCAAGATTTGCAGATTCAAACACATTGTTTAAAGATTATAATGTTTCACCACAAAGATTAGTTAATCAGTATGAGTTGGTTTTATTTTTAAACGACGGTGGTTATTCTGTAATTAACGAAGAAAAATATATAATTAAAAAAGGTGCCATAAGACTGCACAAGCCAAACGACGCGGTTTACAGTCAAAAATTCGGTGATATATACACTGTGCATTTCTACACTGAAAATAACGAAATAATAAATAACATCAAAAGCTTCACCTATTCATTGGACTTTAATTATTCTGTAGAGATTTTTAAAAGAATAATAGAAGCTCACGCCGATGAAAACGCGCTGAAAGCAACTTACAATCTGCTTAAAATTCTAAACCTGTTAAACACAAATAACGATATTTTATTATTAACAGACAACAATATTTCATCAATAAAAGGTTATTTGGATA
>JAZQSG010000047.1:0-2775 GCA_045630025.1 Acutalibacteraceae bacterium | reverse complement strand
TATAAGAATAACCGGCTTCATCGGTAACCAGCAAATAACGCTCGTTATTTATTTTTCTGCAAACGGCGCCAATCTCACCGGCCCAATTTTCTATTCTTTTTTCAATAGCGCTGCTTATTTGCGCACCTTCGCTGTCTCTTGTGCCGCGCATAAGCTCATCAATATTATCAACGGTAATATATGCAGCTACGGGGCGGCCGTTTTCATACTTGTTTCTATAAACAACGGCATCGGTTCTGTCAACAAAATAGCAAATAGTAATGTTGTTATCTGCCTTGCAAGCAAAAAAGCGATAAGACTTTTCCTCATAATCTATATTAGCACCGTCACCGTAAGCGTGCTCAATTAAATCGGGCATTACAATAAAATCAGGCGACAATCCAACACAGTCTTTACCGTTTAAAATCTGCTTTCTAAAGGCCTGGTTATACCAAAATATTGCGCCATCCTTAACAGACATTACAGGAATATCCAACCTCATCAATGAAGATGAGCCGGGAGACATCTGACTTACTATGGATTTTAAAAATACCGCACAGCGCTTATGCTTAACCAAATCATACACGATTGAGGCAATGGTAGCCGCCAACACAACAACAAGTTGAACAATGCACAATTTGGCGTGACCAAGCAAACCAACAATAATAGTTTGAACGGCAATTATTGCAAGAAATATGTAGGGCAAAATGCCCAGATAATTCTTTTTAAATTTCACTGGCTTTCACCTCAAAAACTAAATCTCCATAATTATAGGCAAAATCATAGGTGTACGTCTTGTTTTTTCAAACAAATATCTTGACAAGTCGTCTCTTATTCTTGTCTTAATATAAGTCCAATCTCTTCTAGAACAATCATAGAGTATATGGCATACGTAGCTGCGAATATCATCCAGCAGAGACTCCGACTCGCGAACATAAACGAAACCGCGAGAAACAATTTCAGGACCCGAAACAACGTCACCCGACACTCTGTCAATAGTCATTACTACAGCAATCAATCCATCCTCAGCCAGGTGCTTACGGTCACGCAAAACAATGCTGCCCACGTCACCAACGCCAAGGCCATCAACAAGCAGCTTACCCGCTTGAACAGAAGAAACGGTTTTCATACTGTTGGGCGTAAACTCAACAACCGAGCCAAGCTGACCAATCATAATGTTTTTACTGTCAATACCCATACTTTGGGCAAGCTTAGCGTTGCTGTAAAGGTGGCGATACTCACCATGCAAAGGCATAAAAAACTTAGGTTTGGTAAGGCCCATAATCAACTTAAGCTCTTCAGCACAAGCGTGGCCTGACACGTGAACGTCGTACATCTTTTCAAAAACAACCTCTGCGCCCAACTTAAGCAACTCGTTAATTACTCGTGAAACAAACTTTTCGTTACCGGGAATTGGATTTGCAGAAATAATAATTACATCGTCATAACCGACAGAAACCTTACGATGGTCAGAGAAAGCCATTCTGTGAAGTGCCGACATGGGCTCACCTTGAGAACCGGTTGTAATTATAACAGTTTGCTTTGCATCTAATTTTCTAATTGCATCAATGCTTACAAGTATTCCGTCGGGAACGTTTAAGTAGCCAAGCTCTGCTGCTACAGAAACGGTGTTTTCCATGCTTCTGCCCGAAACGGCAACCTTGCGACCATATTTTGACGCTTCGTCAATTACCTGCTGAATTCTGTGAATGTTAGATGAAAATGTTGCTACGATTATACGCTTATCAACGGAACGGGCAAATATACTTGAGAAGGTGCCGCCAACCACCCTTTCGGTTTGGGTATAACCGGGGCGCTCGGCGTTGGTAGAATCCATAAACAGAGCAGTTACACCCTCGTCACCAAGCTCGCCAAATCTTGCAAGGTCAATAACATCACCATCAATGGGTGTCATATCAACCTTAAAGTCGCCCGTATGAACAAACAAACCTGCAGGGCAACGAATTGCCATGCCAACTGCATCGGGTATTGAGTGATTTACGTGAATAAACTCAATATTAAAACAACCAGCTTTAATTCGGTCACCGGGTGAGCGAACATTAAGCATATTGTCAGAAATTCCGTGCTCTTTAAGTTTGCCTGCAATAAGGCCAATAGTAAGCTTGGTGCCATACACAGGTATAGACAACTCTTTAAGCAAATAAGGTATGCCGCCAATATGGTCTTCGTGGCCGTGTGTTACAAAAAGGCCTTTAATTTTATCAGCGTTTTTTACAAGATAGGTAAAATCGGGAATAACAAGATCTATGCCGGGCATATCTTCATCAGGAAATGACATACCGCAATCAATTAAAATTATATCTTCACCGCATTCAAACACGGTTAGATTTTTACCAATCTCTTCAAGTCCGCCCAAAGGAATAACCTTAAGCGGAACCTTAGGAGTTGATTGTTTTGCTTGTTGTTTGCCGGAGGTGTGTTTGCTATATTTATACTCTTTTTTTGTTTTGCCCGTGGGCTTCTTTTCTGCTTTTTTAGCAGAAGATTTATTAGCAGTTTTTGTATATGTTTTGCTATTCTTTTTGCTTGCTGCTTTTGATTTATTTTCAGCCATAAAAAACTCTCTTTCGTAAAATTCAAATAATAGGATAAAAAGCCATAAAATATGCTTTTGTATGTATTCTTAACGTTACCCGATAGTACGCCTATCTTAATCAGTTTATTATACATCATTTTACTTGTGTTTGTCAAGAACGACAGCCCTTATAATATTAATTATAATACAAAAACTAACCCTTTAAACGGATATTAATAAAATTTATATACATAATCTTT